>DAOVFE010000253.1 GCA_030673085.1 Anaerolineales bacterium
CGCTGGCGATTCACAGATAACCCATACCATTTCGAGGCCCAAGTTTTCGAATACTATGAGTATATGTGGTTCGGCTTCGATGATGACAGCGTCATTACCGGCGTCGAAAAAATCGACGACTACACCGTCAAATTCGTTTTATCCGCGCCGTTGGCTCCTTTCTTGGCCAACTTAGCAATGGATATGTTCGCCATTTCCAGCCCGGCGGCTATCGAAGAGTATGGCGAAGAGTACGGTATGCCTGCAGCCGGCTGTGTAGGCACCGGACCATTTGTCTATAAGGAATGGGTAGAAGGCGATCATATCACGGTTACCGCCAATGCCGACTACTGGGGCGGAGCTCCCTCCGTTGATGAGGTCATCTTCCGTGTGATCCCCGACGACTCGGCTCGTTTCCTGGCTTTGAAGGCAGGCGATATCGATGCACTCGAGCAGGCTGTGGCAGAGGACATCGCTGCTGCCGAAGCCGACCCCGATCTGTATGTCTTGGCTCGCCCGGCGCTGAACACCGGCTACCTGGCGTTCCCATACCAGGTCGAAGAGTTCAACGATATCCGTGTCCGCGAGGCCGTGGTGCATGCTATCGACCGTCAAGGCTTGGTTGAGAACTTCTATGGCGATTACGGCGAGCCGGCAAGCAATTTCCTGCCCCCGCTGGTCTGGGGCCACGACGACACAATCGAGGATTGGGTATATGATGTCGAGCTGTCCAAACAATTGCTGGCCGATGCGGGCTTCCCCGATGGGCTGAGTGAAGTAACCATTGCTCTGGATCTCCTGGACGGCGAAGGTAATGTGCTGTACAGTGCGGGCGATAAGATCGCGTTGAAGCTGTACTACATGCCGGTAACACGCTTCTACTATCCGAGCCCCAAGGAGATCGGCGAGGCTATGGCGGCCGATCTGGCTAAGGCGGGCATCAATGCTACCCTCGAGCTGGCCGGCGACTGGCCGACCTTCCTAGGTCTGCGGCGAGAAGGGCTGCTCCCCGGATTTTATATGCTCGGTTGGGGCGGCGATAACGGTGACCCCGACAACTTCCATAACTACTTCTTCGGTGGTTTGAGCTCAGCGGATGAGGTCAAAGAAGCCGATCCGAGAGAGGGCTGGTACGCTAATCAGGAAGTTGCTTCGCTACTTTACCAGGCGGCTGTCAATCCGGATCAGGCTGAACGGGAAGCGATGTACAAACAGGTTGAGCAGTTGCTGCATGATGATGTCGCTCGCCTGTGGGTGGCTCATAACAACACACCGCTCTTGTTCTCCAACTCGGTCAGCGGCTATGTGCCGCAGCCGGTTGGTGCTGACTACTTTGAGGGGACTGTCGTCGAGCGATAGACTTCGTCTTGTGAGATAGGCTTGTAAAAGATCTAGGACGAGGTAGACGTTATAATGGGGGGCGGAGGCACTCCGCCCCCCATTTTCACAGGTAAGGAGGGAGCCCTTGATTAGATATATCTTTCGCCGATTCATCTCACTGATTCCCACTTTACTAGGAGTTACCTTTATTATCTTTATGTTCCAGCGGCTTATCCCCGGCGATCCGGCCGTCGCCATGCTGGGTGAACACGCTGCCCAGGAGAACGTAGAGCGGATTCGCGAACAGCTCGGTTTGAATCGTCCTCTTTTCTTGGACAAAGAAGCTTTGCAGCAGGGGAACTTCGAGAGCTTTTTCGATAGTCAGTTTATTCGCTATATGGATCGACTGTTACACGCCGACTTAGGCAACTCAATTCATCGCCGAATTCCTGTCGCTGAGACATTGAAGTTGCGTTTTCCGGCTACGGTTGAGCTATCACTGCTTGCCATGCTCGTCGCCATACTCATCGGCATACCGGTTGGCATTGTATCAGC
The DNA here is from genome assembly GCA_030673085.1 of Anaerolineales bacterium. GTDB lineage: Bacteria > Chloroflexota > Anaerolineae > Anaerolineales > E44-bin32 > JAFGNH01. The sequence continues at coordinate 1,855 of DAOVFE010000253.1, forward strand.
GGCACGGCGTAATTCACTGATGGATAGCGTCACTATGGTTGGCTCGCTTGTTGGCGTCTCCATGCCGATTTTCTGGCTGGGGATAATGGAAATTATGCTCTTTTCAATCTACCTGCATTGGCTTCCCGCCGGAGCACGGCTGGATACCGGCGTTGAACTACAGACGGTGACGAATCTTTTCCTTTTAGATAGCATTCTAACTGGCAATGGAGAAGCCTTTGTAAGTGCGCTAAAACACTTGATCATGCCCACGCTGGCTCTGGCCACTATTCCGATGGCTATCATCGCTCGCATGACGCGTTCAAGTATGCTGGATGCTCTCCAGGAAGATTACATTCGTACCGCTTTTGCTAAGGGGCTGCAGGAACGGGTGGTCATTTTCCGACATGCCCTCAAGAATGCAATGCTCCCGGTTATCACGATCATTGGCCTGCAGACAGGAACACTTCTGGCAGGAGCCGTATTAACGGAAACTATTTTTTCCTGGCCGGGGATCGGCAAGTGGATATATGATTCCATCCTTGGCCGTGACTATCCAATTGTTCAAGGCGGAACACTGCTTGTTGCTATCGTTTTTGTTTTTATAAACCTACTTGTTGATGTGTCCTATTCATTTCTCGATCCTCGAATCCATTATGAGTGAGAGGCGCCATGGCAGAACCAATTACCGGATCCTTTGAAATCACGGACTTTGCCGTCCGAGAACACCGATCATTATGGGTGGACGCATGGCGGCGTCTGATATCGAGCAATACGGCTCGGATTGGGATGGCTGTTGTGCTCTTCTTTGTCCTATCTGCTGTGCTGTCCCACTTCCTTTGGCAATACGATCCTAGGATCGACCTTGATTATTCATTGAAGCTTAAACCGCCCAATTTATGGCCCACTGAAGAAATTACATCCATCCATCCTTTTGGCACAGATAAGCTAGGAAGGGATATCTTTCGTCGTGCGGCGCATGGAGGATGGAACTCTCTTCGAGTCGGTTTGTCGGCAGTTGGCATTTCCCTGTTGGCCGGAGGACTTTTGGGGCTTTTGGCCGGATTTTACGAGTGCATGCCCCTCGCCAAGGCGGAACGCGCCATACTTCTGGGCGCGATTGGACTTTGTCTGGGCGCATTGCCGGCATGGCTTGCCGATCAGTTTTTCCAAGCGTTCCTGTTCTGTGGATTAGGGATTGCGGCGATCTTGTTGGAGAGATTATTGGCAGGCAAGCGAAGTCGGGTGCTGCTTTTTGCCGGCGCTGGTCTTATTATTGGCGGCGTACCTGCTCTTTTAGTAGGCCCTCAAACTGCCGCTGTCTGTGCAGTATGCGGCCTGGTTATCGGCGGAATTATTGGCTTGCCATTGGGGGGGGCGTTGCTTTCCAATATCATCATGCGAGCAATGGATATCATTTTGGCTTTTCCCGGAATCCTCCTGGCCATTGCTATTGTGGCATTCTTGGGCCCGGGTTTAGATAAAACCATGATTGCAGTAGGTTTCGTGAGTATTCCTATATACGCTCGCCTGGTGAGATCCGCAGTGCTCTCTGTAATTCAAAATGAGTATATCCTTGCTGCCCAAGCTATTGGGGAAGGGCATATACGAATCATCTTTCGTTATATTGTCCCCAATAGTCTATCACCAATCATCGTTCAAACAACCATGGGGCTGGCAAGCGCCATACTGTGGGCGGCGGC
>DAOVFE010000160.1 GCA_030673085.1 Anaerolineales bacterium
TGAGGTCCCTAAGCTTGCTTAGGGGATGAATGGCCAGGGCCGTAGGCACTGCAGGGCGATAGTCCTGAGCGAATATTTAAACAAAACCCGCACCCGAAGGGGCAAAATTCCGCAATGCCCTGTAGCTTGCTGCGGGGATAGGAATTTTGAGGTTTTTGTCATTTACTAAGGGGGATTTGGATGATAACAAGCCGGGGTTCTGATCTGTCTACTTCAGGATGAAGCTGTCATTCCAGGTAATAGGTCATTTGTTGAAGGCGAGATACAGGATCGATGTATTCGATACGAACATAGTTGGGTACAGCTATAGTAATTGGGGCATAGCTTAGGATTGCGCGTACACCGGCTTGGATAAGTGTTTTTGCAGTATTTTGAGCTTCAGAGGTTGGTACAGCCAGCATAGCGATTTTAATTTTACGGTGACGAATATCTTCGACCATTTCGGAGATATCCTGGATTACCAGATCACCTATCTTGGATCCCACCTTTTCAGGATCATTTTCATAGAGGGCAACAATACGGAAACCTCGATGGATGAAACCACTGTAACTTGCAACCGCTTGGCCAAGATTGCCAAATCCCACAAGTGCAACATCCCAAATATGATTAACATTCAGGATCCGCCTTAGTTGTTCGGATAAATAGCCGACATCGTAACCGGTTCCTTGTTTTCCGAATTCTCCAAACTGTGAGAGATCCTTGCGAATCTGAGAAGAAGAAAAACCCAATTGTTTGCCCAACTCATGAGAAGAGATGGATTTCTTTCCTTTGTCAATCATTAAGTCCATTGCGCGGAGATAGAGAGGAAGACGGCTCACAACGAGGTCGGATATACACGACTGGGACATTCTATCCTCCAGGAACTGTTATTTATCAAATCAAACGATTGCACTGAAAAAAGCCCAAATACGAGAAAGGATTTCCCTAATGGCGGTTGCTTTTTTAAGTGGACTCAATGGTAATTATCATGATATTTCTCATTTTGCCAATTGGCATGATAGTGGGCGTTATAAAAAACAAGAATATATTTGTATTCGCGAAGCCGATAGGTTTCGCCGCTTGAGGTGGGGTTCTGGCTGCGCGGCTTCGCAGGTATCTGCGTTTATCATTCATTCCCGCATCTGATGATAAGGCATGCTGGCTTTTTCCCTTGCGTTGGCAAACATGTGGCGGAAGTGGAGACTTTTCTCCATATCTGCCACGCATTTTTACGGGAAGAGATGTTTTTTTAACATTCTAATATTATCTATATATGCCGTCTCCCTTTTGGGCTTTTTTCGGTGCAATCGTTTGATATAATTCTCGATAACCGATTTTAGCAGACAAATTACTTATGTTTAAAGATGAAACGCGCATTTTAGTAAGTTCAGGCCGCGGGGGAGATGGAGTGGTTCATTTCCGGCGTGAGAAGTACGTGCCTCATGGCGGGCCGGATGGCGGAGACGGCGGCGCGGGCGGGAATGTGATCCTGGAAATTGCACCGAAGATGAATACTCTGGCCTCATTTCGCAAGCGCCATCGGTTTCAGGCCGATAAAGGGGGAAATGGCGGAGGCCAGAATAAAACTGGCAAAACCGCCAAGGATTTAATTATCCCTGTGCCGCCGGGAACAATCGTTTACGACGATGAAAGCGGCAATGTAATTGGAGACCTCGTTGAGCCTGGTCAGCGGCTTATTGTTGCCCGCAGGGGGCGCGGCGGTCGCGGAAATGCGCGCTATGCTACATCACGCAATCAAGCGCCGCGTATGGCTGAACGCGGCGAGCCGGGAGAGGAACGCTGGCTGAGACTTGAATTGCGGTTGATCGCTGATGTAGGATTAATTGGTTTGCCTAATGCGGGTAAATCTACTTTGCTGGCCGCGGTTACAAATGCCCGTCCCAAGATTGCCAGCTACCCTTTCACAACTTTGGAACCCAACCTGGGCGTTGCTGAAATTGATGGAGAGAATCAGCTTGTGCTGGCTGATATCCCTGGCCTTATCGAAGGGGCTCATATGGGCTTGGGATTGGGATTCACTTTCTTGCGTCATGTTCAGCGGACAAAAGTGCTGATTCATTTAATTGATGGCTCCTCGCCGAACCCCTTGGCTGATTTTTCACAGATCAATGCTGAGCTAGCATTCTTTGATGAAGAACTAGCTCGAAAGCCGCAGATTGTGGCCATAAACAAGGTGGATCTTCTTGAGGTGCAGGAGCGTTGGCCGGAGTTGGAAAAGGAATTTAGCAGCCGGGGGCAAGAGGTGATGGCTGTATCTGCGCTGAAGCGTATCAGATTGCGCCAACTTCTATACGCCGCATATCAGTCCCTGCAAAAAATTAGCCCTGAGTCAGACCAGATTGAAACTCCAGTCTATCGTCTCGAACCGGATTCTATAGGATTCAGGATCTCTCGTGAGCCAGATGGCGCCTGGAGGGTTTCCGGAAAGCGACTCGAACGGGCAGCCGAGATGACCTATTGGGAATTTGATGAAGCGATCCGACGTTTCCAGAAGCTTCTTGAAATCCTCGGAATTGATCAAGAGCTTCGTAAAGCTGGCGCTCTAAATGGAGATACGGTGCGTATCGGAGACTATGAACTTGAATGGCAGGATTAGATGAAAACTGAAGAGCATGGCTTGTTATTATAAGCAGAAATACAAGAGCGGCGCAGAATCTCGTCGTTTGCTCCAGGATATCTGACTGCGCCGCGCTCAACTCTCGGCGAATGATACACTGCTATATGGTGGAGTGTTTTTCCCAATTCACTTTTGTGTAGAAACAATAGCGCTTTATTCGATTAGCCAGAATATAAATGGCCAGGGCCGTAGCCACTGCAGGGCGATAGTCCTGAGCGAATATTTAAACAAAACCCGCACCCGAAGGGGTAAAATTCCTGCAATGGGGGATGTCCCTAAAGGACATCCCTAAAGGAATTCTGAGGGTTTTGTCATTTACTATGTGGGGCCCCTCATCAGCCAAATTCCTCAAATATGCCAATAGACTCTCATTGCTATGACAAACAGTTTAAGAGAATGAAACCCAAAGAGATTTGACGCTGCCAGCGGGTTCATCTTTCGCCATTCCTGAAAGCGCGGGGTTATTATTTGCAGCATTCTTGAGTATTACTATATTGATAGTGGTACTATTGCAGTGGGTACTCATTCTTCTTCTTCGGATTGTTCCTCTTGCGGCCGAGGCGCCACTTTCTCCAATTGTTTCAGGGACACCTTACTAGTATGTCTACATCGCGGACAACGGACATTATGATGTTTTCCGCCGCTTTCACGCAGGGCCTCGAGCGCAAAACGGATTTCATCATTACTGATTGGAATACTCCAACCACATCGATAACAACGTATTTGCATTATTTACCTCCATTTGGAATTATCATCTAGGCGATGTCAAGATAATCAGAAGCACCCTTTTTTTGAGCCGCAAAGATGACTCCCACCAGTATTAGCAATGCCCCGATAAAATATAGTCTGTTAGGTTGCTCTCCTAGCACTAGGTAAGCTAAGATCGTAGCGCAAATTGGCTCACCAAGCAAGCTGATAGAGACGAAGGTCGCAGAGAGATAGCGAAGAGACCAATTGATAGCTGAATGAGCGAGAAGTTGCGGAATGAATGCAAGCAGAAGAAACCACATATAGGCCTGCCGCGGATATCCAAAAAGCGGCAGACCGGACACGAGCGTGGTTAGGATAAGAACAAATGCGGCTATGCTGTAGGCGAGAGTTATGTAGGGCAACAATGAGACGCTTGGACGTAGGTATCTTCCTATCAATATATAGCCTGCTATTGCGATAGCTCCTGAAAGGGCAAGCAGGTCACCCCGAATTGCTTGTCCTTGAGTGAAATAAGATAAAGATGGGCAATGGATGCCATAATGCAGTGCGCAAGCGTCGCTCAGGCCAACAATAATGGTTCCCAATACAGCAATTGCCATGCCAGATAAGAGAGTACGGTTGAGCTTATCTTGCAGGAGTATTGACGAAAGCAATGCGACGAATAGTGGTGAGGATGAGACGAGGATTACAGAACTGGCAACTGACGTGTACTCAAGCGATGTAATCCATGTGCCAAAGTGAATGGCTAGTAGGACACCAGAGATAATGATCAGGATCCATTGACGCCTTTGAATTGATTGTAGATTTACCCGGCTATGCCAGAAAAGGAGCGGCAGCAGGATTAGTGAGGCCAGCGCAAGCCGATAGGCAGCAATCACAAGAGAGGGCGCATACCCTTGCGCAAAACGGATGAAGATCGACGCGGCTGATGCCGCAGCAATTCCAAGACTGATTGCAATATATGGTGGAAAAGGAGCTGAGGAATTGCTAGTCATTATTAATCTTAAGAAAGATTCCCATTGGAAAATTACAAATAAGGGCCATATTAGTTGCTTTTCTATTTATTCTTGGATGTTCGATACTAATGGATTATTTGTGCTTGGTCAACTGGCGAATTCCTTTATCAAAGTAAATGACAAAACCCTCGAAATTCCTTTAGGGATGTCCCTAAAGGACATCCCCCATTGCGGGAATTTTGCCTCTTCGGGTGCGGGTTTTGTTTAAATATTCGCTCAGGACTATTGCCCTGCAGTGCCTACGGCCCCGGCCATTCATCCCCTAAGCAAGCTTAGGGACCTCAGCAAGCTGAGGGGTATTCTGGCTAATCGAATAAAGCCGCATTTTCCCTAGGAGGAATCATTCAAGCAAAGAGGATGTTTACAACATGTTTGTATGTAGAAGAGTGGCTCATGGAAAAAGATTTTCCTCTTTCAACGGATTCGGGAAAGAAGACTTCAGAGAGCGCTGAAAAATATGTTTACCTATAATATGCTTACCATAATAGGAAGAGAGGCTCATGGTGAAAAGCGAGCACGCCTTATCGTCAGATGCGGGGATGAATGATAAACGGCGAAGCCTATCGGTTTCGAGAAGGCAAATGTGCTCTCTTTTTCAATATCCACTTTCACTAGAATATAGTTGCGTGGTATATTTCATTGTTGTATGATGCACGTAGCTGGCAATTTCTCAGCTATTAAATAACTTTAGTTGGAGGAAAGATAAAGCATGGCTAACATTATTACAAAACTCTGTCTTCGTGATGGAGGCTGTGCCGAGGTCTGCCCAGTCGAGTGTATTATCCCGGGGAAACCGCTTGACAAATGGCCTTGGTACTATATCGACCCCGATAGCTGCATCGAATGTAGTGCATGCGTTCCAGAATGTCCTAATGGCGCTATCTTCGCCGAGGATGAGGTGCCGGCGGAGTATAAGGCAAAAGGCGGCGAAGTTGTTAGTATGCCGGCGGGTACAGCGGGATACGATAAGC
>DAOVFE010000443.1 GCA_030673085.1 Anaerolineales bacterium
AATCGACGCTATGACAATTACTCTGGAAACGCGGCTATTGAGCAAGCATTTTGGTGGCCTGGCAGCGCTGGAAAATGTTGACATTAAAGTATTGGAAAATTCCATTACTAGCGTGATCGGACCTAATGGCGCCGGAAAGACCACTTTCTTTAACTGCGTCTCTGGATTTTATGAACCGGATGGCGGCAATATCGTCTTTCAAGGCCAGTCGATAGTCGGGTTGACGCCTGATCGGGTCGGTTCGCTAGGAATTGGCCGAACTTATCAAAATATCCGTCTCTTTGCAAATATGACTGCTGTCGAGAACGTCCAGGTTGGAATGGAGCCGCGGTTGCATAGCAGCCTTTTTGGAGCAATATTCAGGTTTCCCTCAACTAAGAAAGAAGAAGCGCGATCCTTAGCAGAGTCACAACATTTGCTTGAATATGTTGGCCTTAGAGAGAAAACGGGTTTATATGCTAGCAACTTACCCTATGGAGACCAGCGGCGTCTCGAGATCGCTCGCGCCCTTGCCGGAAAACCCGGCCTTTTACTCCTAGATGAGCCCACGGCGGGCATGAATCCTCAGGAGAGCCAGGCAACTATGCGCTTCATCCAGCGTCTAAGAGAAGAACTGGCCATTACCATTCTGCTTATCGAGCATAATATGCGGGTGGTAATGGGTGTATCCGACAAGATATACGTATTGGACTATGGTGAGATTATTACAGAGGGAACACCGGAGGAAGTCCAGCGAAATCCTCGGGTAATTGAAGCATATCTCGGGCGCGGCGCCGCATCCGGCCTTGCCTTACAGGAAAGCGACTAGTCTTGAGTACAAGAGAGAATTAATAATGACCTTGCTTGACATCCAAGATATTCATAGCTATTACGGCAACATCCATGCCCTGAAGGGCATCTCACTCACTATAGGTGAGGGCGAAATCGTCACATTGATTGGCGCAAACGGGGCGGGAAAAACCACTACTTTGCGGGCAATAAGCGGATTGCTGAAACCCAGTCAGGGAAGAATCCTATTTGATGGTGAAGACCTTGCTCCATATAAAGCGCATGAGATTGTCTTTAAGGGTATCTCCATGGTCCCTGAAGGCCGGGGCGTTTTCTCGCGGCTGACGGTAGCCGAAAACCTGGACCTGGGAGCCTATCATCGACAAGATCATTCCGAAATTGCCAGGGATCTAGAGCGGGTCTTTGTACTCTTCCCGCGGCTACGTGAACGCCGATCGCAAGTTGCCGGTACGCTCAGTGGTGGGGAGCAGCAGATGCTGGCGACGGCAAGAGCGTTAATGGCGCATCCACGGCTATTGCTCATGGATGAACCATCGATGGGGCTCGCTCCGATCCTTGTAGAGAGTATCTTTGAAAAATTCGATGAGATCAATCAGGACGGGACAACCATCCTTTTGGTTGAGCAAAATGCAAATATGGCGCTAAAAGCCGCTAATCGCGGCTATGTTCTGCAAACAGGCGAAATCGTCCTCAGCGATTCAGCTCAGGGATTGCGGAGCAATACCATGGTGCAGAAAGCATACATGGGGATGGAATAATCCGACAATCAAACAGTTTAGATCCCTCCTCGCCCGAGCACCCTTACCCTTGGACCAACTAAATTTAGGAAACCTAATA
>DAOVFE010000347.1 GCA_030673085.1 Anaerolineales bacterium
CGCGGGATTCGCGCAGAATAGCAGATTTGCCTTCCCGGTCGATGAGGAAGATAGATACATACTCATAGCCAAAACGGTCACCAATTAAATCGACAGCGCGCCGGAGCAAGTCATCGAGAGATGGGCTGGAAGTAACCGCTCGAGCTATCTCAGAAGCAGTGCGCATTTGCTGGGTTCGTTCAGCGACCTGAGCTTCAAGAGATTGGTAGAGTTCAGACAGATTGGCAGCCATGTGGTTGAAAGTGATTGATAGCACACCTAGCTCATCATCACGATCTTCAGGCAGGCGTTGATTCAAGTTGCCTTCTGCAATCTGGCCGGCGAATCTAGTTAGATTTCTAAGCGGGATAAGCATACGGTTAGTTGCCAATAGAATAACGATTGTTGTGATCACGGCAGTAATAAGAATAAGTGCAATCATGAAGGGTTCTAGCTGTTCTAATCCGGATAGGATAATATCTTGAGGCAAGTCGGTCACAACGGCCATATCCCATTCCGGGATAAGCTGGTAAGCGCTGAGAATGGCTTGGCCATCGCTGTCTGTATACTGCAAATTGCCGGTTTCGCCAGGCGGCAAATCGACGAATATTGGATGCTCTGTTCCTGTTTGAATAGCGGGAACGATTGCATAACGTTCAAAAAGGACAGAGGTGTCAGGCGGAAATGTCAGGAATGTATTTCCAAGTTCGAGCCGATAAGTGTCGTGTACTTCCCAGAAGGCCTGAATGTCCAGCATTAATTGTCCAACTGAAATGCTCGAACTGATAGCGATAAGAAGGCTATCGGTTTGGGCATCACTTACCGCCCGTTGTGGCGCAGATGTGACGAAGGCCATTGAATCTGGAGAGATGGCCGGATCATCCAATACGGGTATGCTTGTTAGGCTATTGGTGGGAATCTGAGCTAAAAATCGTGGTGGGCTATTTTCCCATTCAGGCTGAGTTGAGACGAGAATGGTTATTTGCTCTCCATCCAGATGAGCAAGGATAAGATCAGAAAAAATGAGCGCGCCCTTATGATATTTCAGGTTGTCGAGCATGTCTAATAGCAAATCTCTCGTTTCAGGGTTTGGCGAGAGCATCATTTCGGCCGTTGCCTTCTTTAGCTCGGGCGTGAGCCCAAGGAAAAGCCACTGATTGCGGTCATCAGTCCAGTCCAGTAAGTATTGAGCTTGGCTTTGGGTTGCGGTTTCAATCTGGGTGAGCGCCTGGTTTCTAAGCATGGCGCGCGAGCGGAAGTATGTAGCTCCGCCCATTAGCGCGACAGGGATAACTAGTAAGGGTACAAGGATAGTGGCAAATTTTCGGCCAAGGCTAATTTTTGGACGAATAAGCGATTGACTTGCACCTGTATAAGGCGGGATGCTCATTGTATTGCCCAGATTTGTTCACCAGCAAGTGTGCGCTGCACCTGATCCGAGAATCGATCTGGGTCGAGTGGTTTACCAACAAAGCCATCGAATCCGGCGGCTCTGGCGCGATTTAGCAAATCTTCACTGGCATATGCGGTTACAGCAATCACTGGCACGTCTTTGACCTTCTCTGATTTTCGTAGATCGCGGAGTGCATGAAATCCATCTTCGTATGGAAGGCGGATATCCATTAATATTAAATCGATTCGAGGCAGTGTCTCGGCGAATTTTGCAACCTCGCGGCCGGATGTTTTCCACTCACATTTTAACCCCATATGTTCCAGAATCCGGGCCATTAGAGTGAAATTAGCCAGATTGTCTTCTACGATTAATATCATTTTATCGCTGTTTTCATTTGTCACGTGTTAATCTCCTCTAAAAACCAGTCAAAGGATTTAAATATAGCTGGCTAAAAATCAGATTGAGATCAATGGCTGAGGGTGACGATGTTTACAATTCTGTGTAATGACATCATTCTGTTCAGCTATCCATGGATTGGCATATTCAAAATAGCAACGCGAACAATTTGGCGTCAAGCATTAAACGCCAAAGCTATTATATAGACAATTTGCCATTTATGCATATCGTTGTTGGATTTTAATAAAGAACCCCGCAGAAAGCTATGGCGGATTGCAGCTTATCCTAATGGCATTGGACCCTCATCGGATTAAAATTATTCTCACTCTGTTGTTGTTGCCGGTTATAGCATGATAGTTCTAGCGAAACCTGATCCGAGATCCCGGCAAGCATCGCTTCCATATTGATCGCAGATCCTGCCGGATAGATTGATCTTTGCCCGCAGATTGGAATCGGGGCGAATCAATGGCCGCTCGAGAGGGGATTTTTAATGCCAGGTAAATTGGGATACAACCCAAATACGGGCATGCCCTCCGGCGGCAGTGTGTATATAAGAGCGCCTTCCATTATGATTGATGGAAGGCGCTTTCCAATAAAGGGGCGAGCATATTTTCTTTCAGGAGCGGGTGATGGGACTCGAACCCACGAATGGTAGCTTGGGAAGCTACTGCCTTACCACTTGGCTACACCCGCTTTCTTCGGCCGCTTATAGTGCTAATGTATTTTAGCAAGTTCTGAGAGATCTGCAAGGGCTGCAGCCGGCTGGCAGGCGAAAAGTTTCCATTTCTCAAAAT
>DAOVFE010000032.1 GCA_030673085.1 Anaerolineales bacterium
TCGCCGGTTACGGCATAACGCACACCCTGGCGAGCTCCATTCTCTACTGCCAACCATGCATGGAAGACTCGAGCAAGTTCGATAAAAGAAAAAATCGTCGTCAGCAGGACCGGCAGAACGACAGCAAATTCGACCATCGTCTGCCCAATACGTCTTGACCGTTTTGAGCCTTGAATACCCATCCTAAGGCACCCTCCATGCCCCCCGTCTTTCAAATCACTCTTTTACTCCAATATAAGTCTATTACGCTTCAGCTTCAATTACCTTACAAGTTTTTTACAAACCTTTCCCAACATATAGTACTCTGGTCCTATTTACTGATTATTATCATATTAATAATAATTCGACTGAAAAAAGCAACCCTCATTCTGAAAAAATAGATATATGTAATGTGTGGGCTTTGCCCAAACACCACACATAACGTTCCCTATCGCGCATTTTGGCTTTTTTCAATGTAGCCAAGAATATGATAGTTGCTTCAACAAACGCCAGTGATCGGCTGACGATTATTGTATTAGATTCTATATAGGCGTTTCACTGATGTCAAGACATATATTGAGAAAGTTAAAAGATATATTTGCCTGCAAATTACTGTTGCATAAATGGGATGGGAGCTTTGCCTTTACCTCATTTATGCTAGCTAATAAAAATTGATCCTTGTTTTCTCGGCGCTCTCTCATCCTTCCAGGCAATAGCCATAACCGCGAACTGTACGCAGGCACTTCGGATGATTAGGATCATCCTCGATTTCTTGCCTCAGCAGCCAAATATATCGCCGCAGCGCGCTGCTATTCAACGGCCGATTATCGCCCCATACTTCACGAATCAGCTCATCCCTTGAAACGGCTTCACCCGCATGACGAATCAGCACAGTAAGCAGGCGAAATTCAGTGGGCGTTAAAGTAATAATCCGCTCGCCAAGAAAGACCTCACGCTTGCGTAAATTAACTCTTAATGCTCCCGTCTTAAATTCAAGCTCTTCACCGTCATTTTGAAAGCCTACCCGTGTTAATACAGCCCGAATGCGTGCTGCTAATTCTGCCATACTAAATGGTTTCGTCACATAATCATCGGCTCCCAATCGAAAACCACGCAGTTTCTCAGATTCAGACGTTTTCGCAGTGAGCATAATAATCGGCGTATCAGCAAGCTCACGCAGGCGAGCGCAGACTTCCCAGCCGTCCATCCCTGGCATCATAACATCAAGCACGACAATATCCGGTCGTTCTTGATAGAAAACCTGCAAGGCTTTCTTACCCTGATCGGCAGTATATATATCGAAGTTCTCCCGTTCAAGGTATTTCTTCAAGAACCGCAAGAGCGTCTGGTCATCATCGACAATCAGGACTTTAGCCGCCCTTGTTTGATTATTTCCACGGCTTTTTCTGCTATCCATGTTGATCGCTCCCCGGACTCATCCTCTGCGTAGACATATATTTGGCTTAAATCTACAATTCGCGTGATCATCTTATCAAATTTATAGCCTCATAACCACTTTACTTATGCTGGCTAATAGAGCCTTTTATAAATCGATTCAGATAGCAGGCAAACACTCTTCAGCTTGTGGGAGCCAAAGCACTAGACATGCACCGATTTCATTTATTGGATCAACCCGAATCCAGCCTCCCATGGCTTCCATGAAGCGTTGAGCTAGCGGTAGCCCTAATCCATGGCCATATACTTCTTTTGAATCGCTGCTATCCAGCCGATGGAACATTTCAAAGATCCGCTCTTGTTCGTCGTCCGGTATTCCCGGTCCCTCGTCATACAGCATCATACACACACCTTGATCTTGTGCTTCTGCCGTGAACGTTATTCTGCCTTTTGGCGCATATTTTAATGAGTTATCAATTAAATGATAGAGCACGCTATTTAGCGCACGCTCGTCGGCTTTTATCAAGGGCAACCCTTCGGGAATAATCAAGCTAAATCGATGGCCAAGATTGGCTTCTGGAAACCTTTCCTGAACTTTATTAATTACTTCCGGGAGCGAAAGCGGCATTATAAAAAGTGAAAATTTCCCCGCTTCCAGGGCAGAAAGATCCAGAATCGTCTCAACGAATTCCGACAGACGTTCGGTCTCCGCCTGAACAAGCACTAATGTCGAATTCGAGCTATCTGTGAGTGATTCATTCCCATCCAGCAGAAGCTCCACGCCGCTGCGAATGTTGGTAAGCGGCGCTCTCAACTCATGCGAAACCAAGGCGACAAACTCGCTCTTTAGCCGATCCAGCTTTTTTAATTCCTTATTGAGTTTCGCCAGTTCGGCCACCGTAGCTTCGAGCTCTTTAGTCCGAGCTTGTACTTTCTTCTCTAAATCCTCATTAAGCGATTGAAGCTCAACTCTCGCTGCAGCCACGTCCTTAAGCGCCCTTTGAAGCTCGCTCTCACGCTTTTTAACCTGGCTCAAGTCGTGGGCGGTTGCGGCTAATAAGGCCGGCTTATCATGCTCATCCTGGATCGGCTGTAAAGCAAGAGCAATCGGAATGCTTTCTCCATTTGCCGTCACGAATTCTACCTCACCGGTCCAGCCTGTTTCCGAAGCTTTGGCTAGAATCTCTTCCGTAGATTCTTTCGAGGATAGAAAATCGGACAAATGGATGTCATCCAGGGGTTCATTGAAGCAATCAATTATTTTCCGCAATGCTGGATTAGCCAGCCGTAGTAGCCCATCCGCCTGGCAAATAAAGGCTACATCTTCTGTTGTGTTTACTAAAGTAGCAAATTGACGCATTTCAAACTGACCCGCAATCACGCCCTGACGCGCGATCAAGAGAACGCTGATAAGAATCGCCATTCCCAAACCAAAACGGTCCACCTGGCCGACAAGACGCCAATTGAAAAGAATAAAACCGACAACTATATAAGTCATCAGAATAGGTAACCAGAGCTCAAGCCGGATTCGAATTGATTTGTGCGGGGTTGATACCTTAGCAATCTGATTGGCACCCTTGGATATACAAATCCACACAGCCGCAATAGATAGCACAAGATTTGCCGCCATCCAAATCGCTTCCACCATACTTCCAGGACGCCTTCCATTTTGCGTCAGCAGATAGCCACTAAACAGGTCGCCAATCGCCAGCAAAATAAAAGCCGCTCCAATACATAAGAGTGCTCCAATGCGCGGCGATGAAGATGGACATAGTAGAACTATGCGCAAGACCAGCACTACTAGCACCATATCGAATACTGCGGTTAAACTAATCCAAAAAAATGGAATTGGATCTGCAAGCTCTAGTTCTATTACCGGGCTGAGGAATACCAGCCAGGATAACGCCAGGACAGCCAGCGAGAGGATCATTACATCGAGCAGGTCACGTATCCGCCTGAATCGCTCTGGCGGTGATGCCGGATAGACCACCAGTGCGGCGAATGATGACAAATATCCAGCCATTCTCAACCAATCAACTATTGAGGGCGTCGTAGGCAGCCGTTTGAAGATAATCCAGAATAATCCGGCGATTAAATCAGCGCTAGCCCAGAGGATAAAACCGGCGGCGAAGAAACGCCAGGTGCGCTCTTCATCCTTTATTGTAGACCGGCGACTGATAAGCCAGAACGCCATGCCCGCGATAAACCGGGAGACTGTCACGCCCGCCAAGCCAAATATCGCTCTGGCAGCAGAAGGCTGGCCGGCGAATACCCAGCCGATGTAGAGAACGATGCCGAAGCCTATCGCTCCAGGAAGCCAGCTTATATTTCGGACTTCAGTAAAAATAACCTCTAGCTTGCGTTTCATTGCAAGCGTCATTGTACGTCGACCAATCACACGAGGCAAGTAGGGGCGGTTTTCAAAACCGCCCCACGGATTCGGGTTTTGGTTACCCGGGGCGCTTTTGAAACCGTTGTTCATTACGAAGTGTTCGTTGTCTGGTTATTGAGGTAGGGGCGGTTTTCAAAACTGTTATATATTACGAAATATTCCTGGTCTGGTTATTGAGGTAGGGGCGGTTTTCAAAACCGCCCCTACTGGGCATCATCGGCATATCAATCGCCGGGATCACCACCGTCATCGGTTTCTGTTATTGTGGGCGTGCATTCGCTTGTTGGCGTGTCCGTTATTCCGCCCCACGCAGTCGGGGTTTTGGTTGCCCGGGGCGTTCTGGTTAGAGTCGGCGTCTCCGACGGCCCCCAGGTCGCAGTCTCCGTCGGCTCACCTGTCGCCGATGCAGTCGGCGATGGGCCGGCAGTCGGAGTTGCGGTCGGCGTCCAGGTTGACGGTTTTTCAATCGTCTCCCCGCCGGTGATCAGGCAGGTTCCCCAACCGGGGAATTCAAAGGTCAATTCGAGATAGAATGTCCCCCAGACACTCTGTAAATCCTCTCCCCAAAATTTAGCCAGCCAGTCCGCTTGCGGCCGATACTCCTCCTCCCAATAGGCGTCTCCATCCTGGATGATCGGAGAGTAATATATGTTCCTATCATCCCATACGTAATACCAGTAATTCTTATAGGGAAAGTATGATCCCAAATGATGAAACGCGTCCAACGAAGTTGGCCATTCAAAATAGGAACGGATCAGATATGGAAAGGCCTCGTTATCATTCCAAACTCGCAATCCCCAATAATCATCTTTTTTAACCGGATTGGCATAGATCAAGCTGCAATCCGGCGTGGCTGTTAGCGTGCCGTCAGGAGTATTTGTAATTGTTGCAGTTAGCGTGATGGTCGGAGATACAGTCACCGTGGGAGTCTTTGTCGAACTAATGGCCGTATACACCGGCGGCCCGCTTGCGAGCCGCTCCTTACGGAAGCTCTCGACTAGCGCTTCTCTCCGGGCAGTAAGATGGAATTCGGGCCAGATGGCGTTGAGAATTGGCGAGATCAATGGATGGTTAAAATCTACGGTTACTGAAACCATATCCCCTGGTCCGCCTGGATCATCGCCATACTTGCAGTCGGCCGAGTCAAATGGAATACTAGGGTCAGGCGGCAGATAACGCTGTTCGTCAGTCTCGCTGTGCGGGCCGACACAGACAGTCGTCTTAAAATAACCTGCATCGTTCCATAATGCGCTTCCATTCCTTGCAATCGAAGTTGAGCTTTCGTGTGCCTCATCATAAATCGATTGCAGCCGAGCTTGTTTCTTATCGCCATCAGTAATGCAACCGCCCATAGGGCATTTAGCCGGGTCGAATTCACCGGTAATTGCATAGCGAACACCTTGCCGAGCGCCATTCTCGATTGCTAGATATGCATGAAATATCCGCGCCGCCTCAATAAACACAAAGAGCAATATAAGCAGCACCGGCAGAACCAGCGCAAACTCAACTAAACCTTGTGCTTGAAAGCCATATCTAGAGAAATGGCTCTTTGACATATGGATTGAATGCCGTTTTTTCATTATTAATAACCCCCATTCGCAGCTCTTATTCTTATGGACTAGATCACCTTAGATTCACCAGGTGATAGATGATTGAGACCCCCCGGTTTTTTCCCTTCCGGCTTAAGCAATTCTTTTATACGACACCAGCAGAATGATATATCCCCCACCCTACCCATAGTTCAAAAAGCAGCGCCCTTATAATTGCCTTGGCTAAAGATCGGATTCTCTTTTTATTAACTAGCTAGTTTTAATCCTCCTAATCTGCAATTTAATGAGTCAGCCGAGTAAAGATGCGGGAAGCGATGGCAGCGAAAATCCCTTCCAGCTCTGATCCTGTCTCGGCAAAATAGTAATTGCCGCATTGCAATTTACTGGCTACGCCATTGCATGGATCATTAGCTGCAGCAGGGTCGCCATCCCAGCCCACATTGGCGATGAAGCGTAACAGCTTCTCGCCCGATGCAGCATACTCATCAGTCATTTGATTCCCCAAGCCAATACTAAAGATTACTGCACCTTGCCCAGCAACAGTGCACGCAGGAGCTGGATCATTATAACATCCGACCCATTCGGCCCAATCCCGAGCTGCATCATCAGCGTCATAGTCCGTATCACCCACGGCATGACGCGTACCCGGATCCCCATCCTGGCAGAAGGGCTTTACCCAGGCATCTGGCGACGTGCTGTCCGGCGGGCAGAACCAGTCGCTAGTATTTCCTGGTCCCATACTGGGCGGCCGATTCGCGAGTGCAGCGTTGGCAACCCCATCCGAAAGCAGAATGGTAATCCACACAGCTTCCTGCCGGCCATTTCCAAACTCATTTCCTGCCGCGCGCAATCCTTCAGTAGTATTAGTGGGCATACATCCCGCTGGATTGCTATGGCTATCCCACTCAGTACAATAAGGATCGCCGCCATGAGCATCAATTATATCTGCAACCACCATCGCATCCAATGCGTTATTCACACAAAGCTTCTGTTTTGCTGCAGTATCATAAGGCGGGTTTGCGCTGCATGTCAGTAAACTTATCGGCGTGTCAGCAAAACGATCAAAGGTAACCAATGCCACCCGGTCATAAGGGAAGTATATGTCATCAACCAGTTTCTTAGCCGCCGCTCGAACTTCCTCAAAAGGATGGCAGTCATTCAACGGGTTGCAAACAGCCGGATCGCGCAAGTAATCATCCGGAGTGGCGCCGACTTGCCCGGCGCCGCAGTCATCATCTACGCCATCGCCATCGTCATCATCGCCATCATCGCAGGCGGCGTCATAGGTCATTGAAGGTGAGGTGTCAATTGCCATAACCAAGTCCAGCGAGGCTGCTTCGGATATAGCATCAGCATGTATTCTATAATTATCGATCCCGATAACCGGCATGAATGAAAGCTCAACCAGCGTGTTGGCTGCCACCCTGACCAGTTTTCGCGGCGGCTCGCCCGCTGCAGGACATAGACTTGCATCCGTTGCACAGGTATAGACATGCAGCTCAGTAGTCCCTGCCGATAAATCGATTTCGGGCATATTGAGGGATAGTAGCTCCTTGGCTGAATTTTCGATATCAGTTGTGGATTGGCCTTCGCGAAATTGATTAGCAGCCGAGAGCGCAGCCGTATCAATTGCCCGCCGCAAATGCCCTTGGTTAGTAAATAGAATCCCAGCATCTAGGGCAAGGCCCATAAATGCCACTAAACCAACAAAACCAAGAGCGATCAGGATCAAGGCTTGACCGCGTTCATAACGATGATTCTTTTTTTGCATGGATTGACCTTTTTCTATCATGGGGCAGGCTCCGATGCAGCATTGGGCGCGAATGTATATGCATGTAGCAATATTGGATCGGGCACAAATGCCTTAATCCATGGCAACCCTAACTGCATATGGTAGTTATAGAAAATCTCGACTAATACCAACCCAGTATTAGGTGGAACGCTCGGATTGAGTCTCTGTACACGGGTTTCGATTTCACTATCGGAGAACCTTGAATCGTAATTGCAATATAGCCGCCATCCACGATTCCCACCATTATTCGGGTTGCCTGCCTCATTACAATCCGCCCTAGGATCGCCAAAAGGAGTCGGCTTTCTTGCATCGACATTATTGTTTTTAACCTGGAAGACTGAGATAACAAGGTCATCTTCCGCGCCGTTAAGCACAATCTGGCCAGCCTGGGCAAGCGTATGCGTAGCCATGATTTCACCCCACTGATAGAAAAGTGGGTTGTAATCGGTAGGAGCGCCTGTATCAGTGTGAATCGGGTCGAAATCAGATAGATAGCGGGCTACCTCCCGTGCGGTATCGACCAAATCCAAATATATATTGATAGCAAAGCCTAATTCGATCAATCCCGATAGCATTATCATAAGTAACGGAAGAATGACCGCAAATTCGACCAAGCTCTGCCCTAGCGATTTTCGCCCGGTTCTTCTGTGAAGCAACATATCAATTTTTGCTCGCCATCGATTCATGCTCTTCTCCATTTTCCCCTACTTATTCTTATGAGAAAAGCGCCTAACTGCCGCTGCCTATCTCATAGTATAGAGCAAGCCATTGTCATTCAAGGTGGTACCTAAGGACTAGTATACCTGATTGTCGCATTCTTGATACGCATCTGTAACCTAAATGTAACTTCCTAAATGATTTTCAACAATCTGATAGTAAATGACAAAACCCTCAAAATTCCTTTAGGGATGTCCTTTAGGGACATCCCCCATTGCCGAATTTTGCCCCTTCGGGTGCGGGTTTTGTTTAAATATTCGATCAGGACTATCGCCCTGCAGTGCCTACGGCCCTGGCCATTCATCCCCTAAGCAAGCTTAGGGACCTCAGCAAGCTGAGGGATATTCTGGCTAATCGAATAAAAAATCACATATCTGCGCATGCTGCGTAGTCGAAGGCTCAATTCTTATGATCTAGATTTATTACCCCTATCATCTCTTCACACTTCTCCTAATTCTAGGCAAAGCGCCCATCCACAAAAGATGCTCATCTTCACCTCTCCTGATCAAGAATCAAAGCGTATACACCCTTTCAAGCCCCCAAGATAAAATAAACGATCATTGCACCCAGAATCAGAAAAGGGCCATAAGGTATGGGCATAAACGGGTTATATTTGCTTCGGGCAGCCATTGTCAACAGATAGCCCAGACTAAATAGCCCGGCCGCTAGGATGCCAAGCACAACGGCGACAATAACACCGGGCCAACCAACAGTAAGCCCGATTACTCCGGAGAGAGTCACGTCGCCAAATCCAAAGGCAACTTCGTCTATCGCCTGACCACGAGCCCGTTCCATTACACGAGCAAATACGATACCAAGGAGATACAACACATAGACAATGCCGAAGCCAACCACGCCACCTAAGAGCGTTCTCTGCCACCCACATTCCGGATTGAGCAAGCGAAGCGAACCCAATAAGCCAATCGCCAATGCCGTAGGGCCGGTCACAATGTGTAGAATTAACCGGTTCTCAATATCGATCACTGCAATCAGTACATATATCGCTACGATTAATAGAGCAGGACCCAGGACTAGCCAGTTAGGATCTTTGAGATATAGGACTATGCTTCCTGTCACTGTTATGAACTCTACAAGAAGCGCTCTCGCCCCGCGCCGCGATCCACAATAAGCGCAGTGATCATTGCCAGTAAATAGCGCGACCCAGCTAAGGAAAGCCAACGCCGGCCGGGGAGCGCCACAGGAAATGCAATAAGGCCGTACGATCTTGCGGTCGCGCGGCAAAATATCGGCAAAGTAATTGACTAAACCACCCAGCAAGATGCCAATTAATACATATAGAATAATCATAGCTCACCATTATACAGTTTTCGTCAGGATAACACACCCAGACCTCTATTTGCCGCTCAGTCGGGCTTGGCTGTGATCAACCCTCATCGAATAGCAGCGAGCGACGCCCGCTGGATGTTATCCTGACATTTTGGCATAAGCCACTTTCTTTCAGACAAATATATCTTTCAATTTCTCCTATATGAACTGCCCATTTGTAATCTAGCTTAGAAAATGGACAGCCTAGCAGCGGGATGCTAGAATCTGGATGTGAATCAAGATCTTCCTCTTCCAGATCATGATCGATTGAGCAGCCTGACAGCATTGGTGCTTATCACCTATGGCTTGATCCGCATGGTATTCTTGCCTGGAGTTCGAATCGAGTTTCCACTGCTTGGGCTGCTTATCCAGATCGAAATCAATACTCGTCTGATAATGCTTATATTGGCCGCCATATTAACCACTGCCGGCGCGGATTGGCTGATTCGCGCTCACCCAAATACCAAAGGGCGATCATTATCTTTTGAGCATTGGATTATCCCCGGCCTGGCTACACTTGCCGGAGGAGCAATTGTCACACGCCTCCCCACCGGCCTAAGCCTTTGGCTCGGTCTGACATTGAATGCCGCCCTATTGATGGCCGCAGTTATCTCCGAATTCATAGTCGTCGATCGAGAAGATCCACGCTATGATGGCACTGCTCTAGGCCTGACTATTCTAGCCTATTTACTTCTTTTTGGCGCATTTTTCGTATTGCAACTTGCCGGATTCCGGGCGCTTTTCGCAGTGCCATTGACTCTGCTTGCCAGCGGTTCAGTTTCATGGCGATTACTCAAGCTTGATTTCGCTGAGGCCGGTCAATGGCCTTATGCCATGTTGATCGGGCTCATAGCTGCGCAACTTTCTTTTGGACTCCATTATTGGCCAATTTCCCCGCTTCGAGGTGCGTTACTCCTTGATATCTTCGTATATCTGGGCAATGGGCTAATGACTTTCTACTTAACTCGAACGTTTCGTAAAAATATTTTGCTCGAGTATATCAGTCTGGCCTGTCTGGCATTATTGGTCATACTCATACTAACTTAACCTTATTCTGTTATTTTACATTGTAGATTCAACTAACAAATGCAACTTTGAAATTTTCACTAAAAGGCAAGCGGCGAATCCGGCAGGATTTGCCGCTTGCCATTCAGCCGGGCTTCACCCTTAAGTGAAGAACCCCGCAGCAAGCTGCGGGGTTCTTCCAAGGAAAAAGCTAATATGGGGGCTTTCGCCCCCAAACCCGCGCTTGTCATTCATCCCCACAATAAGCTGAGGGGTATTCTG
>DAOVFE010000042.1 GCA_030673085.1 Anaerolineales bacterium
TTGCTTGTTGCCAGGCAAGCCATTGCCGGATTGGACCTTCAGGCTCTTCAGGAGCAAATGCAAGAATCGAGAACCAGAGCGGATAACGGCCATTCTTGAATGTAGATTGGCCCGGGAGAATGCCCTCAATCCGCACCACGCGGATGTCCTCAATAGCTTGTGAGAATGGCATATAGCCGATTGCGGAAGGGTTATCACGGACAAATTCAAGCATGGCAGCGGGTGTAGGCGCAACTATTGTCCAGGGAGGAGGGGTTGCATTACCTGTTATAAGAGCGTCAAAACGCTCACGAATTTCATCGCCCGCCGGAGGAATCGCTGGTTGGACTTGGCTTTGCGGGCCGCCCAATTCTCCCCAAGTGGAAATGCATCCGGAAAACAAGCCCTGCAACTGATCCTGACTGAAATCTCGGATCGGATTTTCAGGATGAACAATCACGGCAATTCCTTCGAGGGCCAGGGGCGTGGCAAACCATCCGGATGGCGGATTTAAGCTACTAATAATCAGGCTGAGCTTTCCTTCCTCAATATCAGACAGGGCTGCTTCTTGGGGTAGAACTTCAAGGTCAAAAGCAAGAGGACCGTATTCAGCGGAGTATTCTTCCAGCCAGTCAATGACAGTGTCCTTGAAAGCCGGCGTCACTGCAATATATTCGACTGTCTCCGGTATGGCGGTGGCGGTCGGGGCGCGGCTACATGCGGTCAACATCATAGTCATTATGAGCAAGGACTTGAAAGGCCGTCTATTTCCCCAAAGCACTTAGAATCAATCCTCCTAACCCAACTGCCGTGCAATAGCATGCAAATGGGATTAGTGAGTGTTTTCCCAGGAAGTCAAGCAGCCAACCAATTGCAAGGTACCCAACTACAGACGCAGCAAGGAATCCGATCGCTAGGGAAGGAACCTGGGCTAGCGAGTTGGGCGCTGCGGCCAGGTCAATCAGAGCAATCCCACCTGCACCGATCATCACTGGAACAGACATTAGAAATGAGAAGTGAGCTGCATCCGGGCGGCGGAGCCCGCGGAACAAACCTCCGGATATTGTTGCCCCAGAACGGGAAACTCCTGGGAAGAGCGCCAGGGCCTGAAATAGACCCATGCAGGTGACATCCCAAAATCGGACGCCCTTCCAGAAGCGCTGCTTTCGGCTTAGATGCTCGCTCAGGAAAAGCAATCCCGCAGTTCCTAATAGAAATATGCAAACGGCAGTCGGGCTGTCGAAAGCAAGAGCCACCGCATCTTTGAACAAAGAGCCAGCAATGGCGGCTGGGATGCTGGCTGCCAGCAAAAGCCAGGCCAGTCGGGCGTCGGGGTCAGACCATGGCTGACCTTTGGCAAGTCCTTTTAATACGGCCTTGGCCAGAGTAATCAGATCTCGCCAAAAGTAAATAATTACTGCCAATAGTGTACCCCACTGGACCAGGATATCGAAGACAAAGGCGGTCTGCTGATCGAATTGCCAGCCAAGAAGCCAGGGTATCAGGACCAGATGGCCTGAGGAAGAAATCGGAAGGAATTCGGTTGCTCCTTGCACGATTCCGAGAATAAATGCTTGCAGTAGCGTCATAGGCTATAGCTCCGGGGGACGGCGTTTCTGATAAGTTGATCGGAAGTTGGCGGCGAAACTTTGCACCCGGTTATCAATGATGGCTTGACGAAGTTCTTTGGCTAGAGCGATCAGAGTGTGCAGGTTATGGATTGAGATCAGCGTTGCGGCAAGCATCTCTCTAGCAACAATCAGGTGGCGTAGATAGGCGCGGGTAAACTTGCGGCAGGTATAGCAGGTACATTCCGAGTCAATCGGGCGTTGATCCTGAGCGAAGATGGCGTTGCGCAAATTGAGTTGTCCGCGGAGGGTTATCGCCGCATGGTTGCGTGCCATGCGGGTAGGCAGGACGCAATCCATAATGTCTACACCACGCAGGATGGCTTCGACAATGTCTTCGGGAGAACCAACGCCCATGAGGTAGCGCGGGCGTTTTTCGGGCAAGATGGGATTGAGATGATCAAGGATCAAATACGTTTGGTCTTTAGTTTCGCCAACCGATAAGCCTCCGATAGCAACGCCTGGTGTTCCTAGAGAGGTAATGAATTCGGCTGACTGCTCGCGCAAATCGGGAAAAATTCCTCCTTGGACAATACCGAAGAGTGCCTGATCCGGGCGCTTTTTCGCATGCAGGCAGCGCTCAGCCCAGGCATGGGTTCGCGCAAGGGCCTGCTCATTATAAGTACGGTCGTGCGGATTTGGGCACTCATCAAAGGCCATAATGATATCAGCGCCCAGGCTCTCCTGAACGGCGATAGATTTTTCAGGCGTGAATCGATGGGATGAGCCGTCAATATGCGAGCGGAAATCCACGCCGTCGGCATCGATCTTCCGTTGGTTGGTCTGAGAGAATATTTGGAAACCGCCAGAGTCGGTCAATATCGGCTTTTCCCAGGCCATGAATTTATGCAATCCGCCGCACTCAGCGATCTTGTCGGCGCCTGGGCGAAGGTAGAGGTGGTAGGCGTTCGATAGGACCAAGCTGGCGCCCATTTCTTCAAGCTGCGCAGGGGTAATGGCTTTTACCGTAGCCTGCGTTCCAACCGGGGCAAATATGGGCGTGAGAAGTTCGCCGTGGGGTGTGTGAAATACTCCCGCCCGAGCCGCACCATCTTTAGCAATAAGATCAAAGCTGAAGGGTTTCATATATTCCATATCCAATGCAGTCCTGCCAGGGTTACCAGGATTGAGATGATCGCTAGGGGTGCCCCTAAACGGGCATAATCACGGAAAGTATATCCGCCGGGCCCCATTACCAGAAGATGAGCTGGATGTCCCATCGGACTGATGAAGGCCAGCGAACAGCCAATGGCAACTGCCATTGCCATGCCCCTAGGATCCATGTCAATAGCGTTTGAAGAGGCGATTGCAATCGGCGCAAGGATCATGCCTGCGGTTTGACCGCCAAGAAAAAGGCTGAATCCGATAGTTGCAATAAGCAATGCCGCTGCAGTTCCCAGGCTGCCAAGACCGGTGGTGAAACCGATTAGAGCATTACCTATCATCTGAGCCAAGCCTGTCGTTTGCATGGCGATGCTCAACGGAAACATGCCGGCGACAAACAAGATCGTCTTCCAATCAATAGATTGATAGGCATCGTTCATAGTGATCTCGCCGCACAATACCATGAATGTTGCGCCGGCCAAGGTCGCAACTGCAACCGGCAGAACACCGGCAGCTCCCAGGCCAAGGCTTGTGGCCAGGATACCGATTGCGAGCCATGCGCGGGCTGGCGGCCGGGCGTTGGTCGCTTCTTCGAGAATCAGGAAATTGGGATCCTGATCCAGCGCTTCGATCTGTTCTCGAGGCCCTTGCATCAAAAGAGCATCGCCGAATCGAAGAGAGACATCTCCTACAGGTCCTTTGAGAACTGTTCCCTGGCGCCAGATCGCAAGCACTTGAAGGCCAAAACGCTGGCGGAAGTCGATTTGCCGCAGTGAGCGCCCGCCGAGTTCGGAGCGAGGAATTAACGTCGCTTCGATGAGTGGAATCTCTTCTGTGCCGAAGGGAGTTGAAAACTGATCATTTTCGGCATCGCGGAGCCCATAGTGTCTTTTTTGGTTGGCATGGAGCTTGCCATCCAAGATCAGGATGTCTCCGGTTTGTAATATGGTGTTGCGATCCGGCGCCAATAAGACATTTCCATTTCGCCAGATCCCTAGAATGCCGAGGCCGAGTTCTGCAGCCAGACCGCCCGCATGTAAGGTTTCTCCTTTTAAGCGAGAGCTATGCTGGACTATAACCTCGCTGCATCTTTCGGGCAATCCATAACTCTGCTCCAGTTCATCATGAAGCCTTCGTATACGGGAAACCTGGCCGCTTACATCTCGATCGGGGAGCAAGTGGGGCGCCAATACTACTACAGTTAGTGTTCCGGCCAGGATTAGAGGAATGCCAATCGGCAAAAAATCAAGCAATCCATAGGGTTGGAAATCGGCTTGTTCGAGGGTTGTGCTTACAATGATATTGGCGGTAGTCAATAGAGTGGCAGTGCCACCTAGCAAGGCGCCGAAAGAAAGCGGCATCATCAGACGCGAAGGACGGACGCCGGACTGGCGGGATATTCCCATGGTTGTAGGCAATAGAGTGGCGGCTGATGCAATCGGTTTCATGATGGTGGAAAGGCCGGCGCTGGTGAGCATAAGTACGGTAGAAAGCCGCCTTTCAGAAGATCCGGCTAGATGGAGCAAACGCTGACCAATCCAACGTGTGACACCACTGCGTTCGAGAGCTTCTGAGATAACAAAGACCGAAAGGATGGTCATCACAGCCGATTGGCTGAATCCCGAAAATGCCTGCTCTGAAGTGATGACACCGGTTATACTGAGGGCTAGAATCACAAGCAGGCCGACTAGATCCGGACGAAGTCTTTCGGATGCGAGAAGAATGGCGGCGATCAGAATTGTCGCCAGCGTTATCCACCCCGGAAGGTTCATTATGTTTGATTATACTCGTATGGAAAGAGTATTGTCATCTGGTTCACTTGCGCATATACTCGCAGGCATGCAAACAAACAATACACTTTCGAATTGGTTGGCTATTGATCGATCAGCGATTGCAGAGAATCTGCGCCTTCTTCAGGATCTAACAAAAACCCGGGTAATGGCAGTGATTAAGGCCAATGGCTACGGGCATGGCATTGTGGAGATGGCGCGAGTGGCTTTTTCTTCCGGGGTTGCTTTCTGCGGCGTATCACGCCTTGAAGAAGCGATAATGCTGCGGCAAGCCGGGATAGAAGGCTCGATCATGGTATTGGGATACACGCCGGCCTACGGGTTTGATCAAGCCTTCGCAAATGACATATCGCTAGCCATCTTTAATCCAGAATACGTGCCCGAAATAATCGCAGCAGCCAAGCGCGTTGGCCGCAAGGCGCGGATTCATATAAAGGTTGAAACTGGCATGGGACGGTTGGGCGCACCGCCGGAAGTGGCTCTGGAATTGCTAAGACTGCTTGGACACAGCCCAGAAGTGAGATTGGAAGGGATTTTTACTCACTTCGCATGCGCAGATGATCCCAGTGCACCAGCAACTGCTGCGCAGGAAAAGATTTTCGCCGAAGTTATTCGGGACGCCACAGCGGCCGATCTTCGGCCAGAATTGGTACATGCGGCAAACTCGGCGGCAACACTGACCAGGGCCAGCACACACTTCGACATGGTACGAATCGGGATTGCAATGTATGGCCTTGCGCCTTCAGATGCGATACAGCTTCCGCAGGGATTGCGGCCAGCACTGACATGGAAAGCTCAAATGAGCATGGTTCACTCGCTGCCGCAAGGTTCTGGAATCAGCTATGGTCATACCTATATAACAAAAAATGTAGAGCGAATTGGCGTAGTGCCAGTGGGCTATGGCGACGGTTATCGGCGGGTAGATGGAAGTGAGGTATTGGTTAGCGGGAGAAAGGTTCCGGTGGTAGGCCGCGTGTGCATGGATGAAATTATGATCCAGCTCGACCAAGTCCCTGATGCCAAAGTGGGAGATGAAGTAGTTCTAATCGGCAAGCAGGGTGATGAAACAATCAAGGTTAAAGGCCTAGCCGATTTATGGGGAACGATCAATTACGAAGTCATCTGCGGATTGAGTGCACGCGTTCCCCGGCTGTATTATGGCTAATGCTTACACATGGTCCTCTGATAAAGCAATTTGGAGATAGAATATCAGCCACGTTTCTTACTAGGGAAATTTGTTTTTCAATACCGAATTCAAATGCGCTTGACATTGTAACGGGCGATCCTTAGAATGTGTCTGACAAAGAAGCACAGGCAGGGGAGAGTTAAGTTAAAATTGGATACCGAAGGGGCACACCTCATGACGCGGCGGATTGGTGAGGTGAAACTCTTGGGTTCAAGAGCCCTGTTTGTTCAAATCTCTGGAAAACGTTGGATACCGAAGTTGAAAGCTGCTTTTGGCAGCGAATATCTCAGGTCAATGACAGAGGACGCACGCATTATGCGGCTGCGTCCTTATTTATGTGGTGGCAATTTAATACATGAGTCCGCTGAAAAAGCACCCACCAATAGGAAAATGCCTTTCTCGCATTTGGGCTTTTTTCAGTGCAATCGTATATATCTACTATTAAGGAGGAAATAATGAGCTTTCCTGAGGATCTGAAATACACCGAGAATGATGAGTGGGTTCGTGTCGAAGGCAATAAGGGAACTGCCGGAATTAGCGACTATGCCCAGGAACATCTCTCTGATGTCGTCTATGTTGAAATTATGCCTGGCGAAGGCGATTCTTTCAGCAAAGGCGATCCCGTTGCTACCATCGAGTCGGTCAAGGCAGCCGCGGATGTCTATGCTCCGATTTCTGGCAAGATCATCTCGGTTAATGAGGGCTTGGCCGATAATCCTGAGCTGATCAATACTGATCCGTATGGTGAAGCATGGATGATTCGATTCGAAATCGCCGATCCGTCAGAATTTGACGGCCTGATGGATGTGGCTGCGTATAAGAAGGTTTGTGAGGAGCGTGATCGCTCATGAGCTATATTCCGCATACCGAGAATGACCGCAGAGAAATGCTGGCGGACATCGGAGTTAAGCGGATAGAAGATCTATATCAGGTTATCCCTGAAGAAACTCGTTTTCCCAATCTCAACCTCCCTGAAGGGATGTCTGAGATTGAGGTTATAGACGAGCTGCAGATGCTGGCTGAGGCCAATATGGAAACTAAGCATTTTCCTTGTTTCCTGGGGGCTGGCGCATACAATCACTTCATTCCATCTGTAGTCGGCCACATCCTTCAGCGTAGCGAGTTTTATACAGCCTATACTCCTTATCAGCCCGAAATATCCCAAGGCACGTTGCAGACTATTTTTGAGTACCAGAGCTTGATCTGTCAGCTTACTGGTATGGAAGCATCCAACGCCTCCCATTATGATGGCGCAACGGCATTGGCGGAAGCAGTTATCCTGGCTACCCGACAGCATCGTGGCCGCCGCAAGAAGATTGTACTTTCGGCAGCAATCCATCCGCAGTATCGAGAAGTGGTACGGACCTATTTCCAGGGTCTGGATTTGGAAATCATCGGCGATAAGTCCTTGGAAGATACAGAAGCGCTATTAGCCATGGTTGACGAAAACACGGCGATGGTGGGGGTTCAATACCCTGATTTCTTGGGAAGGATCAAGAATTTTGCCAAGCTGGGTGAAGTTGCTCATGCTGCTGGCGCGCTATTCTGCATGGTGGTAAATCCGCTAGCTTTGGCAATACTCAAACCACCATCCGAGTTTGGCGCTGATATTGTTGTCGCCGAAGGGCAACCCTTGGGTATTCCGCTTTCATACGGAGGACCCTATCTTGGCGTCTTTGCCACCAAGAAAAAGTATGTTCGCATGATGTCGGGCCGTTTGGTTGGAGAAACGCTCGATAGCCGCGGTCAGCGTGGGTATGTACTCGCGCTCACCCCTAGGGAGCAGCATATCCGGCGAGAGAGAGCCTCGTCTAATATCTGTACTAACCAGGGCTTGATGGTTCTAGCGGCCGCTGTGTACCTGAGCGTTCTCGGCAAACAAGGCCTACAGGAAGTCGCCCGGCTGAACTATCAAAAGGCCCATTATGCGGCGAAAGCAATAGATGGTCTTGAAGGATATAAACTGTGGAGCACGATGCCGTTCTTTAATGAATTCGCAGTTGCATGTCCGCGGCCTGTAACCGAGATCAATAAGAAGCTGATCGATTATGGCATCCTGGGCGGTTTCGATCTCGGCCAGGATTATCCAGATCTCAAAGATCATATGCTGATTGCGGTCACTGAGCTCAACACCAAAGAAAAGATCGACGATCTGGTCTCTGTTTTAGGGGAGGTGGCTCATGACTGAACCGCTGATTTTTGAATTATCCTCCCCCGGGCGCAAAGGAGTCGAGTTGCCTGAATGCGATGTCCCTGAGACTCCGCTGCCGAAAGATCTGATCCGCGATGATCTACTGCTGCCGGAACTATCTGAGGTTGATGTAGTAAGGCACTTTACCCGGCTCTCACAATTAAACTATGGCATCGATATTAGCGCCTACCCTTTGGGATCCTGCACCATGAAATATAATCCCAAGGTCAATGAAGACGCAGCACGATTGCCAGGATTTGCCTATACTCACCCTCTTCAAGGGCCTGAAGAAGCGCAAGGCAATCTTTTATTGATGTTTGAGCTTCAGGAGTGGCTTAAAGAGATCGGCGGTTTTGCGGGTGTGAGCCTGCAGCCCGCGGCCGGCGCTCATGGTGAGCTAGCCGGAATCATGATGATCCACGCCTACCATCATGACCGTAAGGATGATCGGCGCATCAAGATCCTAATCCCGGATTCGGCACATGGGACCAATCCGGCGAGCACGGCAATGGGCGGCTTCCAGTCAGTCGAAATCCCTTCCGACGATCGGGGCAATATCGATCTTGAAGCTCTTCGTAGGGAATGCGATGGAACGGTTGCCGGTTTGATGCTCACTAATCCGAACACCTTAGGGCTTTTCGACGAGCATGTCCGGGAAATCATCGAGCTGGTGCATGGCTGTGGCGGCTTGATGTATGGCGATGGCGCAAATATGAATGCCTTGCTGGGCGTTGTGCGGCCGGGAGATTTGGGATTCGACATCCTGCATTATAACCTTCACAAGACATTCTCCACTCCGCATGGGGGTGGAGGCCCAGGCTCAGGTCCAGTCGGTGTATCAGAGCGTTTGAAGGATTTCCTTCCGGGTCCGATTGTTGAAGCGGTTGATGAAGGCGACGAGAATCGTCCGCCGAAGTTCGATTTGATATTTCCAAGAAAGAGCATCGGTCGGGTGAAAGCCTTTCATGGTCATTTTGGCGTGATGGTGAAGGCCTATACCTACTTACGGATGATTGGAAAGGATGGGCTTAGGGCGGTTGCAGATCATGCAGTCCTGAACGCCAATTACCTTCGGGTCCGGATACGCGATGCCTACCGGGTACCCTATGATCGGATCTGTATGCACGAATTTGTTGCTGAGGGTGCTTGGGAAGATGCGCCGGGGATCCGAGCGTTGGATGTTGCCAAACGATTGATGGATTATGGATATCACCCGCCGACGAACTACTTCCCGCTTATCGTACATGAAGCCCTGATGATTGAGCCGACAGAAACAGAAAGCAAGGAATCGCTGGATGCATTCGCTGATGCGATGATTAAGATCGCCGGCGAGGCGCACACCGACCCGGATGTGTTACATGGCGCGCCTCATATAACGGCTTTTGGGCGTATGGACGAAGTTCGAGCGGCAAAGCAACTTGTGCTTCGTTATGTCCCAAAGGAAAAAAATCAAATCTAGCTTGCATAGCGAGTTAAGTTTGCCGCACTTTATGTGTGAAGATTAAAAGGTGGAAGCTATTCGAGCTTCCGCCTTTTATAGTGAAAAGCGCGAATACTCTATAATATATGAGCAAAGGCCGATTGGATGGCAAGGGCAAAACCGATAGGCATCGCGAACGAACCCTATCAGCTTCACGGGCGAACCCTATCAACTTCGCGAAGGCAAACGATCACTTTTTTAACATTATCACCCTATCGGCAGATTTTAGAGTAGAATTTATGGGCCGGGGAAATGGGTGAGTCGATATGCCTGAACAATTAGATAGTCAAATATGGGAGTCTCCTCTGCGTGGAACGGTGCAGATTGCGCTTCCCGACGGAAAGACGTTGGAGGGACCGCGCGGCGCCGTATTGGAAAACTTCCTCGTTGGGCATGTTAAGACCGAGGCCCCCATTGTAGG
>DAOVFE010000008.1 GCA_030673085.1 Anaerolineales bacterium
GTCACCCGCCCCTTAGGCTGAGTATACTTGATTGCATTGTCTACCAGATTAGCAAGCGCTTGGCGCAATAAGGCTGGATCGACCTCAATCTCATCCAACCTATCAGACAATTCAATCTCAAATGAAATCTGTTTATTGATCGCTTGAGGTCGATAGGAATGAATGACATCCTGAATAATATTTCCGACTTGAACTCGCTCAAGCTTCAATCCCACCCCCGCCTCGATCCTCCCAAAAACAAGCAGGTTGCCCACAAATCGAGACATCAGCTC
Organism: Anaerolineales bacterium; assembly: GCA_030673085.1. Lineage (GTDB taxonomy): Bacteria > Chloroflexota > Anaerolineae > Anaerolineales > E44-bin32 > JAFGNH01. Next base: position 273 of record DAOVFE010000008.1, read on the forward strand.
GGCGCGTTCCAAGATCTTGCGCATAAATTCCTCCTGCTGATCGTTCATGGATCCCACCAGCGGGAGCATTGTTGTATAGCCTTTCATTAAGGTAAGCGGCGCACGCAAATCATGGCTCACAGTTGAAACGAATTCGGACTTTAGCATATCCAGCTTCTTGAAATGGGTAATGTCGGAAAGCACACACACCCGATCAGCTTGGCCGGCTATTCCCAATCTAGCTTCGGATACTACAGCAAAGAGCACCCGCCCATCGGGCAAAGTCACCTCGGTAGTATGTGTGTCACTGCCATGTGCCAAAAACAAATCGATAAGCTCTGGGGCAGTGATAACCTCTTCTGCTAGACGGTCGTGGACTTCGTCTGCCTTGCCTTGCAAAACGGCTTCAGCTGCAGGATTAGCCAGCGAGATGCGCCCGTCGCCGCTTATCACGATTACGGCATCTGGGGTGGATTCTAATATAGCCATTAGCCGTGACCGCTCCTTCTCTGCCCGGTGGTAGAGACGGGTATTGGCTACCGAAACTCCGAGCTGCCCCGCAATTATCGTCAGCAGATTAATTTCACCAGGAGAAAAGGCGTGCGGCTGATGATAACCAAGCCAAAGGGTGCCCACGAATTCATCCTCATTCTGCATCGGCACTGCAATCAGGGCTTCGATAGGCTTTTTTAACTTCTCCAAATCCAGCACTGCTCTCGCCCGAGAAGGATTCTCGAGCATAAATCTCCCCCTTTGCTGGCAAAGATTTAACACCTGGCTGTCTAATTGCCCCCAGCCGTTGATATCTTCTCCTGATTGAAAAGACTCGCTTCCCCCGGAGACATCCATGGCCTCCGATGACAATACTAATCGCACCTGAGTTGCGACCGTAACCTTCTGAACATCAGCTAGAATTGGGGGTAATACCTGAGCAAGCTCAAAGCTGGAAGCCATTCGCCGGCTGACGTTTAAAAGCAAATCCATTTCATCCAGACGCGCTTTCAGGCTGTGACGCATACCCTCAAATGCAATCGCCAGGCGTCCTATTTCATCTTCGCCGCTGGCTTGCACCGGTTGCGTCAACTTGCCTTGAGCAATTGATTCGGCTACTTGAGCCATCTGCCGCAATGGATTAATTAGGTGCCGGCTAGTGGCATATACCAGGCCGACTAGAGCTATTCCCACTAAAGCTATTACTCCGGAGAGACGAACGGCCATCCGAATCGCCAATTGATCAACTACCGATTGCGGCGTAGTCACTACCACCCGCCACGGGTATCCTGCCAAAGCATGGATATATATCCACTGTCGGGAACCATCTGGCGCGGTATCGCTATATACTTCGTCCAGCTGCGCTTCGTTGAAATCGTATTTATCCATTACCCGGGATGCGTCAGCATGCACCAGGATAACGCCGCGATCATTCGTAATAAAAGCCTCCGAATCCCCCAATTGCTCAATCTGTCTTACTACCGGCATTAAAAGAGGATTTACCGCTAATTCCGTCCACCCGGCCAATACGGCTGAAGAGGGCGAATCTTCAGCCGCGTTAATTGGAGTAAAAAATACCAAGCGCGCCGACATACTTCCCGGTTGGGACGCAACTGCCGATTCTTGCGGAATGCCGGCCTGCGCGGCCGATATCCCAGCCTTCAATTCTAACGGCAGCGTCCCTCCAGTTACTTCATCGTCACCTAATATCGTTACCAGATCGCCATTTGGATCAAAGAGCGCCAATTGATTGAAATAAGGAACCATTCTAAGCTGCCGCCCGAGAGTCAGCTCTAAAGCCTCCGTATCGACCGGCACTTCACTTAGATCGACAGCGTATTGTCGCATCAACGAACGCCCAGCTTGAATGAAGTAAGGAATTCCATCGCCAGTCTGCAATGCTGTCTGCTTCATTTGCGTTGCAACCAGTTCCTGCGCATAGCGATGCGCCATCAGCCAATCCCCATATAGCATAATTCCACTGGCAATAGCCCACATGATCACAAATCCGGTAATCATCTGCCCGGCCAAGGATCGGTTATAGGGAGCCGAAATTCTATTGCGCGGCTGATACCATACTTTCGGAGCGCTCTCGCGCAGAGTCTCACATAATAATCCTGCAAATCCCGATTCAAAAAGCGCTGCAATCAGGGCAAATGGTGCATTCGACAGGGAAAAGCTAAGTGCATCATAAAATTCCCCCCCTGTATATGCAAATAAACCAACCACATTCAATAGGCCAAAGAGCAACCCTCCGGCCACCCCGGCGACTAAGGGATGGCGCATGATTCTTCCCGGCCACTCGTCATAATCTTGCCGCAGCAACCAGGATACAAAGCCCGCTTGAAGCGCCATATTCATCGGCGTAAGCAGACTATGCGTTTGCCAACCTCCCCAAGCCAAGCCGCCAATTAATGCAACCACAATGGCTTGCCAACCCCCCAATAATCCGGCGGCCATCATCCAGGGGATCGCTCCTAATATTGAAAATACTAAACCGGTGGGCTGAATCGGTATCCCAGGTGTGGCGATATTCGCCGGAGGAGCAAGCTGCACCAATAAAGTTACTGCTGCTATGGGAGCCAGAAACAGAAGCAAAGCAAAATGACGGTTTTTCCTATCGGAGCGGAACGATTTGTCTAGCTTATATTTTCTCAAATCAATGAATAGCAAAACAAATAATATAATTACATCAAGCCCTAACAGGAGATAGCCTGATAGCCGGTGAGGCAACCCAATATAAAAAATACCCTTGATACCCCAAAGCTCAAGGTTCATACCTATTCCCTATGCAACTTTCGTGCCAAAATTATAGCATTGGCCCCCTCGCTCTCCAACTCTTAAGGGCAAATACGTCTATAATACTATCATCGCTCTGCTTGCCGACCTTTCTTGTTTATGCTAGACTGCCATTGAATGGCATTGATTTCCGCAAAAGGAAGTTAATAAATGGCCGAAAAGATTCTTATCGTTGACGATGATATTGACACTCTGAAGCTTGTCGGCGTAATGCTTGAACGTCAGGGATATGAGATTGCGGTTGCCAGCAATGGCAAGATGGGGATTTCTCGCGCCGCGGCCGAACTTCCTGACTTAATTCTGCTTGATGTAATGATGCCCGACCTTGATGGCTATGAGGTGACTCGTCGCCTTCGCGATGATCCGGCGCTCTCCCACATCCCGATCATCATGTTCACCGCTAAAACAATGGTTGATGACAAAGTGGCAGGTTTCGAAGCTGGAGTTGATGATTACCTTACCAAGCCGACACATCCTGCTGAGTTAGCCGCCCATGTAAAGGCAGTACTCGCACGTTCAACTCAGACCAGAGCTGCCTCCGGCGAGCAAGCCAGAATAATCGGGGTTTTAGGTGTGACTGGCGGCGCAGGCACTACGACTCTGGCCTTGAATATCGCGGTCTCACTTCAGCAATCCGGCCATGACGTGATTCTTGCCGAGATGAACCCTGGCCGAGGATCATTATCTCTATATCTGAATATTCAAGAGCCAAGAGGTCTTGGTAATCTCCTCAGCCGCTCATTGAAAGACATCCATTTACGTTCCATCGAAACAGAAATCATCAGCCATCGCACCGGTATTCGTCTACTGCTTGCCTCCTATAAACCAAGTGAAACTGAGCTGGCGCAAGCAGTACCACAAATGGAAGCTATCCTTAAAAATCTCACTGCCATGTGCACAGTTGTAGTTATGGATATGGGGTCAGGCTTGCAGCCATATACGGAATCCATGCTCCTGCAATGCAACCATACAATTCTGGTTGCTGAACCAGTATATCCTCGCAACATCCTTGCCCGCACCCTGCTCGATGAATTCGAACACAAAGGTATTGGGCGCCATAAATTCAGTTTAGCTCTATTAACTCGGGAACGCACAAGCCTTCAAATTCCCTGGCAACAAATCTCGGGGGATCTGGGTATCGATCTGGCCGGTATCATCTCTCCCGCCCCGGAACAAGCTCATCAGGCTTCTCAAAGCGGGACACCATTAATTATCAGTTATTCCGCCAGCCTAATCAGCGAGCAACTGCGCAAGATTGCTGATCATACCAGCGCCTTCTTGCAGCCAATTAAAAGCTAGGGACACTATAGCTGTCTTTTTCATCGGTGACAACACCCGACGCTTGGCCAGCTCTGCAATCGCCCGCATGCCCTGAGGCGTCTTCTCCTGGTAGCCTCTCTGGACGTTCTTCACAATTAACGCGGATAGCAGATTGACCCTATTTCTTGAATTTCTGGCCATGCCCAATGGAGAAGAATCATGAGCAGCCCAAATGAACAATCTGATCGTGAACGATCAGCTATCCGCAATTATCCCCGCTTATTAAAGCGTTATGCTCGCTTACTAGAGGTTACTTCTGATCTGGCGTCCACTCTCGAACTCGATATCCTGCTCCATCACATTGTAGATGCAGCTCAGGAGCTAACCGGTAGCGCCGCAACTTCACTCCTGCTTTATAACCCTGAGTCAGGTCACCTATATTTCGAGGCCGCTACCGCTGCGATTAATGACGAGATCCTGGGCCGGGCTGCTGTTCCAATTGAAGGCAGCATTGCCGGGTGGATTTTCTCCAATTGCAAACCATTGCTGGTTGAAGATGCCTTGAGAGATCCCCGCTTCTTCCGAGAAGTTGACGTAGTCACTGAATTTCAGACGCGGACAATCCTTGGCGTTCCCCTCCGCACTAAAGACAAGACCCTCGGTGTTATCGAAGCCATTAATAAAACCCAAGGCGCCTTTGACGAAGAAGACCTTCGAATCCTGCAATCGCTCGCAGCACAAGCGGCGATTGCAATTGAAAATAGCCGTTTATTTCAACAAAGCGACTTTATCGCCGAGATTATGCATGAGCTTCGAACGCCTTTGGGCGCTCTAACCGCTGCCGCTCATCTACTCCAGCGCCCTGATCTTCCAAAAGAACAGCAAAATAAACTTAGCCGGATTGTATTTGATGAAGTTCAGCGGCTTAATGACTTAACCAGCGACTTTCTCGATCTTTCCCGGCTCGAATCAGGGCGGGCGCGATTCGTACGCGAGCCAGTGTATCTCGAGGGCTTAATCCATGAATGTATCGAGATCATCCGGCCTCAAGTCCAGGAAGAGCAAATCGAAATCTATACCGATCTTGAGCGCTCTCTTGCCCCGGTGCAGGGAGATCGCAACCGGCTTAAGCAAGTTCTCCTTAACCTACTTACTAATGCTATTAAATATAATCATCCGGGCGGAAAAATAAATATGCGCCTTTATCTTGAGGATGATATGGCCACATTATCGGTCGAAGACACTGGTGAAGGTATCCCTTCCGACAGTCTGCCTCGTATCTTTGAGCGCTTTTACCGCGTTCCTGATCCAACTTGCCGCATTGCAGGCACAGGACTTGGTTTGGCTATCGCCAGACGGATTGTTAACAGTCATGATGGCACAATTAAAGTAGAAAGCGAATATCATAAAGGCAGCACCTTTACAGTGCGGCTTCCGATTTCATTGACCTCATATCATCAGAGCGATTTGCATAAAGATTAGCCACGCCGGCCAAACTGCTTTTCAAGTGCATCCATAGAAAGACGAATCATTGTTGGCCGTCCATGAGGGCAAGTGCGAGGCGATTCGCATTGTTCAAGAGCCCGCAGCAATTCTTGCTGCTCAGACAGCGAAAGCACTTGCCCCGCCTTCACTGATGCCCGTTTGCACACCCGCGCCGCAATCCGTGCTTCAACTTCCGCTTCGAGCGGCGCCTCATCTTCCTCAAAGTCCTCAACTACTGCTTTCAATGCGCCAGCCGGCGCTAGATGAGATAGGATTGCAGGCATCGCCCGTACTCTAAACATGCTCCGGCCAAATGGTTCGACTTCGAATCCGAGCTTGCTTAAGACCTCAAGGTTTTCAGTTAGCAATAACGTCTGAGAGGGCGAGAGTTCAACCGCGTCTGGCTCTAGCAGCCGCTGTGATTCAAGATTTTTATCCCTGACTGCAATCATCAATTTTTCGAATAGAACCCGCTCATGCGCTGCATGTTGGTCTATCAAATAAAGCCCATCCGGACCCTCAGCGACCAGATAGGATGCGCCAAATTGTCCCACCGCCCGCAACAGAGGCATCTCTGATCCTGGCAAAGTGGTTTGAACGGTACCACCTGCGCCATGCTTCGCTTGATCCGTTTCATCGGTTGGAATCCATCCGATTCGCGCCGATCCTGTCGCTGGAGTCCAGCCAAGTGCATTTGTCGAGCCTTCAAATTTGAAATCTGGAGCAGGCGCCTGACCTAGCAACGAAGCCCGAACTACCCGCTGCACAATGGAGAATACCAGTCGCGCATCGCTGAAGCGAATTGTAGCCTTGGTTGGATGAACATTGACATCTACCGCTTCTGGTGGCATTGTAAGAAATAACACAACCAGCGGATAACGTCCAACCATCAGTAATGCATGATATGCCTGGATAACTGCCGCCGCGAGCTGGCCATCTTGTATCCAGCGCCCGTTTACGAAGAAGGTTAATTCCCTTCGATTGGAACGACTAATACCAGGAGGGCCGATAAATCCGTGCACCTGGATGGGCGCCCCCTCGGTTTCTGGCAAACAGATCATTTGCCTCGCTACCTCCACCCCATATAATGTCGCCAGTATCTCGCGCTGGTTGCCATTTCCCGTAGTCCGGAAACTTTCCCGTCCTTCCTGCTCCAAACGGAAAGCCACATGCGGATATGCCAATGCATATCGAGTGATCAAGCTATTAATTCGACGTCTTTCCGTAGTCTCACTTTTAAGGAATTTTTGCCTTGCGGGGACATTGTAGAATATATCCCTTACCCGGATTACTGACCCTTTGGGCCCGCCAGCCGATTGTGGTTTCCCACTTATGCCACCTTCTACTATCAATCGGCTTCCGACCTGTTCGCTTGCAGTGTGGCTGACTAACTCCAATCGCGAAACCGCCCCAATTGAAGAAAGCGCCTCCCCGCGAAATCCGAGCGTCTGTATCGCGAATAAATCCTCAGCCCTTTCCAGCTTAGAGGTTGAATAGCGATTTACCGCCAGCGCGATTTCTGCGGCCGGAATACCATCACCGTCATCAACCACTTCGATCAATTTGCGGCCGCCTTTTTCTACCGTGATTTCAATTCGACGCGCGCCTGCATCCAGTGAATTCTCAACCAGCTCCTTAACAACTGACGCCGGCCGCTCAACGACCTCCCCGGCCGCAATTGCTGATGCAACCTCTGGTGGTAATGATCGTATTGGCACAAACACCTCCCGGCAAATTAGGATTATAACCCCGACAACAAGGTTGTTGAAATTTTATTTGCATATAAAGGCAGTACGCCTATTTCCAGATGCTCTCTGCTTCAATGCTTTCACATTCGGGGTTGACACTTTTGCATGGCCATGCGTATACTGCCAATGATAAGCAGGCAAAGCACAATAATATCGCCACTCAGGCCTATGATTATTGCTACTACACATTTCAACATCATTCGAGTCATCACTACCTAAAAAAGGTGAGAAATGACGTCTTACACCACTATTTTTCTCGACCTTGATGATACTCTTTATCCCAAAACTAATGGGGTCTGGGATGCCATACGCGACCGGATTCAGGCCTACATGATCGAAGAAGTCGGTATCCCGGCTGAGATGGCTCCCAACATCCGTAAAGAGTATCTGGAGCATTATGGCACCACTTTAAATGGCCTTATCGCTCATTTCCACATCGCCCCTCAGGATTATCTGGAGTATGTTCACAATATTCCGCTCGCTTCTTACATCTCGCCGGATCTGGCCTTGCGTGCGATGATCCTTCGCCTGCCCCAAAAACTGATGATTTTCACCAACGCCGATCGAGGACATGCCGAACGAGTCTTGGCTCTTCTGCAGATTGCCGATCAAATCGATGGGATTATCGACATCCTGGCTCTTAATTTACATGCCAAACCTCAGCCTGGGGCATATAAACAAGCGATGCTATTGGCCGGCGAGGATAATCCCCGCCGCTGCCTGTTGGTAGATGATCGGCTGACGAATTTGCAGCCCGGATCAGAGTTAGGCATGACCACCGTGCTTGTCGATCTTCTTACACCTAATGCAGCCTCGGATTATTGCATTCCTACAATCACCGACCTCATCAAGGCGATTCCGGATCTGCTTCTTATACCATCAAATAACAAGATGCAGGGCAATTGATAGTTTATACTCATACTAACTACGGCTTTCCCTTCTCCTTTCAGTCGCTCGGAATGACACGTTGGTGCAGCTATCATTCCGAGTTGTATTAAGACAACGTGTGCGTCGGTGTCATTCCGAGCCGTATTTAGGCGAGGAATCCCTATGATCCTCTATAGAATGGCCTTTCGCTGGCGGGAATAATCCCCTCCTTATGACGATACTTTTCCAAAGAGCAGGTTATTTCAAACCGCTACATTATCGGGATTCCTCTCTTCGTTATCGCACATTTGGTCTTTTTTTGTACAATCACACATACAATTCTTATGAAAATATGGTATCAATTATCTTGTAAAGGCATTTAAGCCAAATGGAGGTTTAAACAATGTCGTCCCGGGCTCTGAAGATTACACTTGGTGTCATACTAGCATTAGTTTTAATCTGCGGCATCTTTTCTGCTGGTATTTTCGTTGGCGCCATATTGCCGCAATTCCAATCAACGCTAGTCAACCGCTGGCCACTGCTCGATCAATTTCCCGATACACTACCGCAACCAACTTCTACTAACGAGGCCGAAGCGGGGGATCTGGATGCGCTGTTTAGACCATTTTGGGAAGCTTGGGATATCGTTCACGATCAGTATGTCGATCAACCGGTAGACAACACATTGCTAATGCACGGCGCTATCCAGGGAATGCTCAATTCATTGGGCGATCGTAATACATCCTATATGGATCCTGATCAATATCAACAGGCCAGTATTGATCTCGACGGCTCTTATGAAGGAATCGGCGCCTATGTGGACACTGAAGGCGAATACCTCACAATCATTGCACCGATGCCCGATTCTCCAGCCGAAAAAGCAGGGCTTAAACCAGGAGATCAGGTTATTGCAATTGATGGCGAGGATATGACTGGTATCGATGGCAGCTTGGTTATTCGCCGTGTTCTAGGCCCAGATGGCACCAAAGTAACGCTAACTATCCTTCGAGAAAACGAACCGGCGCCGTTTGATGTCGAAGTTATTCGGGCCAAAATAACCATCCCCTGCGTCGAGTATGAGATGCTGGACAACGATATCGGTTATCTCCGCCTTTACGACTTTGGAGAGAGGGCTACAAAAGACACAGAAGAAGCCCTTCGGGATTTAATGAAAGATAATCCTAGGGGCTTAATCTTTGATCTTCGAGGAAATGCCGGGGGATACTTAACCACTGCGGTCGATATTGCCTCAGAATTTATCGACGAGGGTCTGATTCTGACCGAGCGATTTGGCGACGGCACCGAGCATACATATAACGCCGCTAAAGGTGGACTTTCGGTGGAGATTCCACTCGTCGTTCTTATCAATGGCGGTTCCGCTTCAGCATCCGAAATTGTCGCCGGCGCGATTCAGGATCACAACCGCGGAACTCTAATAGGAGAGACTTCTTTTGGGAAAGGCTCTGTCCAGAATTGGATCCCGCTCTCTGAGGATAACGGTGCAGTGCGGGTTACGGTCGCTCGTTGGTATACTCCCAATGATCGCCAGATCCATGAGATCGGACTTGAGCCAGACGTGCCCGTAGAGCTAACAGAAGAGGACTTCTTAGATGGTCTGGATCCCCAGCTCGATAGAGCGATTGAGATTCTAACCGACACGGATGATTGAAATTTCTAAAAGAGGATAGGGAGAATTACAGATGTTTTTCTACTCTTTTAATTACTGGCTTTTCATGCTGCCCGCATTGTTGCTGACCTTGATTGCCCAATTCTTGGTCAACTCGGCTTATCGTAAGTGGTCCCGAAGGGAAAACAGCCACGGCATTACTGGACTAGATGCCGCTCGCCGAATATTGAGTTATGCCGATTTGCAGGATGTCTCGATAGAGCCCTCCTCCGGAAGGCTCAGCGATCATTATGATCCGCGCACTAAAACCTTGCATTTATCCCCAGACATTGCGCGCGGCCAATCCGTAGCCTCAATGGCAATTGCCGCCCATGAGATTGGCCATGCAATGCAGGATCAGGCTAACGATTTTTCGCTCCGCTTCCGCTCTGCCTTAGTCCCGGCCGTTAACATCGGCTCATACTTGGGATGGATCCTTATCATTGTCGGGCTGTTGTTGGGTGGGATTCTAGGTACAAACCTCGCTTGGCTTGGCGTTGGCGCTTTCAGTTTGGGGCTGCTATTTGCTTTGGTAACTCTTCCACTTGAGTTCAATGCCTCGGCACGGGGACATCGTTTGCTGATTGATACCGGCTTGATCAGCACCAAAGAGGATGATCGAGGAGTTAAAAGTGTTCTAAATGCTGCCGCGCTGACCTATGTAGCAGCATTGGCCACTGCGGCATTGCAGCTTCTTTACTATATAAGCCTCGTTACCGGAAGCAGCCGGCGTCGATAATAGCTACTTAAGCTCCTTTCAGCTAAGATCTCTGCCCTGCAAGGACAGATTCTTGGCCTACGGCATCCTGGCAACATTCTCCTAGGTACTCTTCAGCAGCATATCCATTTTCTACTCCTCCTCGCGGCCTATGGCCTCATTTCAGCTTAGAGTCCCGCAAATATGGGGCTTTACTTTGACACCTATATACTGCACTGCTACAATCCAAAGCCTGAATGGGCCATTCACGATCGGCCCTTTATTTATCACACTGCAGGAGACGCTTTTATGTCCTCGCGAAAAGTGCGACTTAGCTACCCGCCATCTATAATAGATAAACCCATTATCAACCAGGTCATACGTCGCTACGACATCACAATAAACATCCTCCAAGCTCATGTTTCCCCCGACGAAGGTTTGCTGGATATTGATATTAACGGAGATGATGAAACCATCGAGCAGGCAATATCCTGGCTAAAACGGCAAGGCATTGAAATTCAGCCGATCGCCTTATAAATTAATATGGTAAAGCACTATGAAAATCAATCAAATCGATCGCACACTCAATAGAATTCGGGATGCATTGGAAGCAGGGAAAGTAGATGAAGCGATTAAATTCCTTGATCGCCTGTATCCGCCTGACCTGGCAGACGCCTTCTCCGATCTTGACGATGAAGATCAGGCCGTCCTATTGCCTCAGCTCGATATTTCAACTACAGCTGATCTACTGGAAGAACTCGATGATGAAGAGGCAGCTGATGTAGCCGGTGCTCTGCCGACCGATCGTCTCGCGGATGTGCTGGATGAAATGGAACCAGATGAGGCTGCCGACGTCTTAGGCGACTTGCCGCCCAAGCGAACAGCCGAAGCTCTGGCCGAAATGGAAGATATCGAAGAGGTCCTCCCCCTCCTTAAACACGCCGACGAGACCGCCGGCGGATTGATGACTACATCTTTCATTGCTCTCACTCCCAAGACTGCAGCCTCTGAAGCGATCGGTTTGCTCAGAAAAGTCAAACCAGAATCCGAGATTCCCTATTATCTCTATGTTGAAGACGATAATGGCAGACTCATCGGAATTGTCGGATTAAGAGAACTGGTTCTAGCGGATCCTGATGACCGAATATTATCTATTATGGATACCGAAGTTTTCTATGGCACTATCTCAATGGATCAGGAGGATGCTGCCCGGATGATGGCGCGCTATGACCTGGCTGCGCTTCCTATAGTCGATGATCAAGGCGTCCTTCAAGGCGTGATTACTCACGACGACTTAGTCGACATTATCGATGATGAGGCTACTGAGGATATCTACCGTCTGGCTAATGTTAGCGACGCCGACCTTACAATCAACAGTCCAGTGACGATTCAAATAAAACGGCGTTTACCCTGGCTTTATCTGAACACCCTTACTGCGCTTTTCGCCGCCTGGGTAATCTCGCATTTTGAAGCACTATATGCTCAAATGGCTTTACTAGCAGTTTTCCAATCCGTTGTAACTGGTATGGGCGGCAACGCAGCTCAGCAGAGCCTGGCTATGATTGTTCGCGCCATCGCGCTGCATGATATTTCTCCCCACAACATACCGCGCACCGTAATCAATCAGGCGATTACCGGCCTACTTCAGGGCGTTGCCGTCGGCGTCTTCGTTGGTTTAGGCGTTTACCTATGGGCGCATGATATCCTCCTAGCCCTGATCCTATGCACAGCCTTGATCGGCAATATGTTTGTGGCTGTAATAATAGGCACTCTCATTCCATTGGCCCTCAAAGTGCTAAAGCTTGATCCTGCCCTGGCCTCTACCGTCCTTGTCACTGCCATCACAGATAGCTTTGGTTTCTTCCTATTCCTAGGTCTGGCTTCGATTTTCTTACATTAGCGGAACCGATTCCGGAGTCGATCACTTGTATATACCCTGTAAAAAATGAGAGTGTTTCTGGCACTAACGAATCCCTTAAACAACTTGAAGAAGTCTTTACGCGATTTGGATCGATCCATCAAAACAATGCGGATAATTTCTACAGCCGCCAGATAACGGGCATATACCGTTGAACTATATATAAAGGAACCCCATAATCAAGATGGCATCGCTTTTGGCCTACCGCAGTTTCTATTTCATCTCCCGCACACTACGCTTCCTTGTAGATGGCTCTTAGTTGGGTACAATCGTCATTCATACAAACCATTACATGTAAGCGATCTTCATAGCCCGGCTTCCTTGGATCGTAACATTCGCCGTATGCTTTTCATCAATGCCTTTGATAAATCTTCTTTTCCAGGATGACCGAGATCGTGAATCCCTCCAATGAAATCCGCCCAACTAATGCATTTCCTAGCCAGCCCATTTCCAAACCCTCCCGCGTGCCGCGCGCCTTTTTGCGCTTTTTCTTTTACCACCTCTACACAGACCTCGCCTGGGCTTATGATCTAGTGGCCTGGATCACTTCGGCAGGACAGTGGCGCACATGGCAACAGGCAGCCTTGGATACTCTTCCCAATGGCCGATTGCTGGAGATCGGTCATGGGCCTGGGCACTTGCTCAAACAGCTATCAGAAGATAGGAAAAGCGTGTTCGGACTTGATCCTTCAAGTCAGATGAACCACCTGGCCGCAAGGCGGCTGAAGATCTATCGACAATCAGCTAATCTTATGCGTGCGAGGGCTCAAGCGTTGCCTCTTCCAAGCGAATCCTTCAACGCTATTATCGCCACTTTCCCAGATGAATATATCCTTCTTCCACTAACATTCACCGAGATTTGGCGGGTCCTGTGCGATAATGGGCGATTCGTCGCGGTGCTGGGCGTGGCAAAGATCACCGGCCAGAATTCGATCCGGCAGCCATTGACCCATTTCTTCGATCGCTTCAGCGATTGGCTCTATCGAGTCACCGGGCAATCCGTCGGTATAAATCCCGAAATTTTCGAATCCTGGATTCATTCCCTCACTCGCCGGGGATTCAACGCTCGTGTCGAGTACGTTCGTCAGGATCGGGCCGTGGTAGTACGACTCGTTGCCGATAAGATTCACAGATACTAAGGGATTGCCCCCATTTGTTCGCGCACGTACAATTATGGGTGCGTTTAGGAGATTCAATTGGACATATCGCAACCCGGTGATCTAGTTGTATTAATTAACCCTAGCCAAAGATGCCACATCTTCCGCCTTCAGCCGGATGGCGAAATGCAGACGCATCGAGGCGTTGTGAAACACAATGATTTGATCAACCGACCATTCGGCACATTGGTTAAGACCCATCTAGGATACGAATTCTCCTTCTATAAACCCACGTTACGAGACATCCTTTTACACACGCGACGACAGTCGCAAATCATCTTCCCAAAAGATATTGGATACATTTTACTTCGCCTTTCAGCCGGACCCGGCGCGCGTATTCTCGAGGCTGGAACTGGATCGGGCGCATTAACTACAGCTCTCGCCTGGGCAGTAGGCGATCATGGACACATTTTCTCCTATGATCGTCGCGCCGATATGCAAGAATTGGCCAGACTCAACCTGCATCAGGTTGATCTTGAAGATCGGGTCACTTTCCGTCTGCAAGATATTTCTGAAGGTTTTATCGACGCCGACCTCCAGGCCGTGTTTCTCGATGTCCATGATCCCCACCATTACTTGAAACATGTACGAAATGCATTGCAGAATGGCGGATCATTTGGCGCCATTCTACCAACCACCGGGCAGGTCTCAGCTCTGCTAGAAGCGCTAGAATTGCATCATTTTAGCCATCCCGATGTTTGTGAAATCTTACTTCGTTTCTATAAACCTGTTCCCGATCGCCTTAGGCCAACGGATCGCATGGTTGCACATACTGGCTACCTGGTATTTGCACGCATGCTTCTTGAAACATCTTAAGTAGATGCAATTGTGAAGAACCCTGCGCCAGACTACGAATCTTCACGCCTTCGCGAAGGAAAAGGCTCTCGTGGAAGCTCACGCCCCCTTCACAAAGGCAATAGGCTTCATTTATGAAGGAGACGGGCTTCGCCTTCAAGTGAGCGGTAGCAAGCGATGGGCAATTTGGGATATTGTGGCCTTTTCCCATTAAAAACAAGGATTTTACTTCGATGCAACCTGGGGATTAGGCTATTGCGGTAAGATTAAGCAAAGTTAAGTATCTATGGAGGTTGAGATGCCAAACTACCGTCGTCCATTCCGTCCTCGCCGGCCGGCTAGGGGATTGCGCCGCTTAGACCGGCTGCCGCCCGGCGTGCGTAAACCCTTAATTCGCTTGCGCCGCGCCCATGGCCTAATGGAACAGGGCAAATTCAAGCAAGCCGGAGCCATCTTCGATGATCTAGCCACTGGCGCTGAAAATCGAGGCCTTCCCCGCGCTTCTCAGTTGAAGCTTCAAGCTGGCCGATGCTGGCTCTTAGCCGGCAAAACCGAACAAGGCCTTGATCGATTGAAAGATGGTTTAGGCTTGATGGTCGCTTATGGACAAACTGATCGACTAGATACGGTCAGCCAGCGCATTCTGGGCGACCTTAAAGGCAATGGCTTTGAAGAGGAAGCCAAACAGTTAGAAGTATCTATTAGAGATCTACTTTCCAAAGCCCAGCAATCTGGGGTTTCCACTCGGACCCAAAAATCTTTACCGATACTGCCATCCATTTGTCCAAAATGCGGCGCGTCTATCCACCCTGAAGAAGTAGAGTGGATCAATAACTGGCAGGCGATCTGCGATTATTGCGGCAGCATCCTCCAGGCCAAGGGTTAAGCTCATATGCAAGAGGATCTATCCACGCAATTGAAACGGGCCCTGGATGAATACCCTGAGACAGTACAGCCAAAAGGAAGCACTCTGCCGGCGGCGGTACTGATTCTGCTTTATCGCCAAGGCAACCTTTGGCACATCCTCTTCACACGCCGGACCCAAACTGTCGCCTCCCATCAGGGTCAAGTTTCCTTCCCTGGCGGGCAGATAGAAGCACAAGAGAAAGGTCCAATTGAGGCCGCGCTACGCGAAGCTAGAGAGGAAATCGGCATCCGCCCAATGGATGTGACGCTCTTGGGCTCGTTGAAACCGATGCTTTCCGGCACCAATTTTATAATCACACCCATCGTAGGCATCATGCCTTGGCCCTATCCACTCCATCCCAGCCGGGAGGAGGTTGCCCGAATCTTCGGCGTTCCGTTGAAGTGGCTTGCAGATCCGGCCAACCTGGATGCCAAATATTCCCCCCAATCAAAGGAACGGCTCCCGGCGTCCTATGCCTTTAACTATCAGGGCGAGATAATCTGGGGAGTAACCGCCCGCATCATTTTCAGCCTGCTCGACAGACTGGCCATCAGTCCACTAAAGCAGATAAAGCCTTATAGCGCTATCTAATCGCGCCAGTCTCCAGCCTTCATCTACGACCCATTCCTGATAGCTGCGCTTGCACTCGCTCATGCCCGCCCATTACTGTTGAGACTACTTTTGGCAATTTGGCATATCGCCCGCTCGTATAGATACAGCTATTGCCACCTTACGTATGCGCTCGTTATTATTCTCACTGGCTTGAATCGAATTCACTCTACCCCGTGCCTTCCGCAGCTTTCCCCAATGCCCAGCACTTCTCGCATACTAATGCCATCTCATCATAATAAAAGTGAGAGGGGATGCGCGCTCAGAATTTATTCGATTAGCCAGAATACCCCTCAGCTTGCTGAG
>DAOVFE010000228.1 GCA_030673085.1 Anaerolineales bacterium
GGGTTTCCTGGCTTTTTCCAATGATCGCATAATTGGATACAATCTTGCCCGTGCATTAGCGATCTTGGGCATGGTGGCGGTGAATTTCAAAATCATTATAAGGGCCAGTGAGGTTGGATTTGGCAAACGCCGGCTTATGCTGACTTTTGGAAACCGTTGGCAATGTTTCGCCGCCTTTTCTTCAACGGTTTTCATCCCGTCTTCCCTTAGACTGCTTTTCTAATGATTGGCAGATGGTTCTGAGTCGATCTCGGCGGGCACAAAGCCAGCAAAAAGGGAGAACAGAATTGCTATTCTTTTTCAGCCCCTTGACCTTATAATTTTGGCCACAAAGCATTATCATTTGTGATATTTAATGGGACTGTCTGGAAGCTGAGCGGCAGTAATGGATAGACACATCGATTCCGCTTTTTAGGCCGAAAATAAAGGAGCCATGCATGGCAAACAAGCAATTGGTACGCACATTAGGGCTCACTCAGATCCTGATGCTAGGCATAGGCGGTACTATGGGAGCCGGTGTCTTCTTGCTCACTGGACATGCGGCAGGAATTGTTGGTCCGGCAGTCATCCTGGTCTTTCTGCTTGCCGCGCTCCAGTCTCTGCCCAATTCTTTATCCTACGCCGAGCTGGCTTCCAGCTTTCCCGTTGCTGGCGGTGGATATGCTTATATTAGTAAGGCAACAAAAGGTTTGGTGCCCTTTAGCGTGGGGTGGGTCAGTTGGTTCAGCAGCATGGTATACGCCGCATTGTCGGCATTAGGAGCCGCCTACTCCCTCAAGATAATTTTTCCCTTCCTACCTGTATCCCTGACGGCGATGGCGTTCGTTGCCATCTTTGCCATCATCAACCTGCAAGGCAGCAAGGAGGCTGGTCGAACTCAAGTTATCCTGGGTGTCATTTTACTCGTCTCGCTAGCAGCCTTTGTCATCTTGGGTCTGGTCCTACCTCAAGGTTTCACCTGGGCTGAGTTCTATAAGGATGGCGGATTCTTCATCCATGAAGGGTTGCTGAATAACATGGCCAAGGTATTCCAGGCCGTTACTCTGGTCAATGTCCTTTTCGTGGGGTACGAGGTGATCGCCACCACGGCTGAGGAAGCTAAGGATCCGGGGCGTAACATTCCAATCGCAATTGTAGGTACAATCTTTATTTGCGCTGTTGTCTACTGCGCTGTTTCATTCGTTGCCCTAGGCATAATCTCATCCCAGGAATTAGGAACCTCTACTACGCCGCTTTCCGATGCCGCCTCTCATTTGGGTGTATGGGGCGCGCCAGCGATGGGTTTGGCCGGGCTTATCGCTACTATTACCTCCTTGAACACGGCAATGCTCAGTTCTGCGCGTGTGGCACTGGCGCTAAGTCGTGATGGATACCTGCCGGCCTTTTTTGCACGTATCCATCCCCGGTTCAAGACACCGATACCCGCCATTCTTATTAGCGCAGCGTTCATCGCCCTCGCTGCTGCCTCGGCTGATGAGGTGCTTTTAGGGTACGTCTCTAACTTTGGCTACATGTTCGTGGTCTTCTTTACCAACGTTTCTGTCATCTTGCTAAGACGCAAGTTCCCAAACCACAAGCGCCCATTTCGTACACCTTGGTATCCGGTGATGCCAATCCTGGGCTGCATTGGCATCATTATTGTCGAAGCCTTCACAGAGCCTCATGCATTAGTAGTAGGTATTGGATTAATTGTTGTGGGATTAATCGTCTACCAACTGCGACGTCCTGTGAGCCTAGCGATCGATGCAGCAGCCCGGACGGTAGAAGCGGCTCATCGCGAGATTTTGGTGCCAATAGCTAATCCCTTGACTGCCGAGAGCCTGATCAAGATGGCTGCTATTCTGGGTCGGTCGAGGGAAGAGTCTACGCTTGCTGCTCTATCAGTAGTCAAGATACCAGATGCGACCCCATTGAAGGTTGCTCAAGAAATATTAGATAAACAAGAGAATGGACGGAAGGCGTTGCTTAAACGGGTAGCGGACTATGCCCACGAACAAGGTGTTCCAGTCCGCACACTGGTGAGGGCAGTGCGGAACGTACCGTCTGGCATCCTTGGTGTGGCGGAAGCACGCGGCGGAGTGGGGCTGATCCTTATGGGGTGGCGTGGCCAGTTGTCTGCACATCGAGTAAGCAGCAGCGTGGTCAACCAAGTAGTGGATGGTGCACAGTGTAACGTGGCCGTGTTGCGTGATCGAGGCATTGGCAAGAGAGCGATTAGACGCGTGCTCGTTCCATTAGGCGGAGGCCCGCATTCCCGCTTATCCCTGCAATTGGCCAAGAACATCATAGAAGTTGAGAATGGATCCCTGACAGCGCTACGTATTCTCCCCGAAACCGGTGAAGTTGATATGCAAGTGGAGATGGATGTCCTGCGTCAACTAGTGGAGGATGCATTGGGAGAAATTCCCAAAGAGGTAGCCCTCAGTTTAAAGCGTAACAACTCCGTGATAGATGGCATTTTAGCCGCTTCAGTACAAAATGCAGATCAGAAAGGATACGATTTAATCTCCATTGGCGCTTCGGAGGAATGGTTCTTAAAGGATCTGCTTTTTGGCTCCATTCCTGATAGGGTGGCAAATAAAGCATCATGCTCGGTTCTCTTGGTCCGCAGATACGAACCAGAACCAGTCTCTTGGCTGCGAAGGATACTCAGGAAGCGCCGCTCGGCGGAGTAAATGACAAAACCCTCAAAATTCCTTTAGGGATGTCCTTTAGGGACATCCCCCATTGCAGGAATTTTGCCTCTTCGGGTGCGGGTTTTGTTTAAATATTCGCTCAGGACTATCGCCCTGCAGTGCCTACGGCCCTGGCCATTCATCCCCGAAGCAAGCTTAGGGACCTCAGCAAGCTGAGGGGTATTCTGGCTAATCGAATAAAATCCAGAAAGTTGCCGGAGTAAAGGCTAAAAAACGTATAAGGAGCCTTTATTTTCTCGATTCCTATGTGCCAGCGGTAAAGAGTTGGATCGAAGATGAAAACACCGGGTTTCGGTGCCTACAGCCCAATTGCAATCCACGACCGTCCGGCGGTAAACCAACGGTCTATTTGCTCGAGGTCGCTGAAATACCCTTCTTTAAAAAGCCCGAAGCGATCTGGGCTAAATGTCATTAGAATGCAGCTTTCAGTATCCTGATCGGCTATGATGAATAGGATTATTCTCGAAACAATCATTGAAGAGAAGAGTATTGGAAAGAGAAGCAATTTGCCTGTAAAAGGTTGCAGTAGATATGCTTTTCAATATCCTCGAAAGCGAGACACCTTGTCAGATGAAAGTGACTTTGAACGAGCTTGGCAGGCTAAATTCTCCGATTGCCTGGGTGAAATCGTCGCAGAAGAAATCCGAAAGGAGATAATGTCTGGCAGCGATGCACTGTCTTCAGATTCAACCAGTCACGAAGTTATTGAGTGGACCAAACGAGCAATGCAGCGCTTAGACTCGCTGGTTGATAAGGGAAAGAGAAAGAAGATTATGACTGGCTGTGCATGCCAGTACCCTAAGCCCAGCTTGCGGCCAATGAGGAAAGTGTATGAAGCAACCAAAGGCCTCGACTTGGTCCATCAAATGCTGCAGGAGCAATTTGAATTATTTTTTCAAAATACCCTTAAATTAAACAGCGAGCTTATCGAAAAGATAGTAAATGACAAAACCCTCAAAATTCCTTTAGGGATGTCCTTTAGGGACAGCCGCCATTGCGGGAATTTTGCCCCTTCGGGTGCGGGTTTTGTTTAAATATTCGCTCAGGACTATCGCCCTGCAGTGCCTACGGCCCTGGCCATTCATCCCCTAAGCAAGCTGAGGGGTATTCTGGCTAATCGAATAAAAACGATCTATCTACAATAATCGGGCGGCCATCTCTCGCGAGCGCCCTTCCCCCAGAGCCAATATAGATCACGGTGTTTGAGTAGGGTTTTGATCGGGGCTAAATGC
>DAOVFE010000134.1 GCA_030673085.1 Anaerolineales bacterium
TGGGAGCTACCGCCCTCATTTATGGCTTTTTCCTTAGAAGAAGGGGCTGTCTGAAAAGTCGAAAATCGCGATTATCATCCCCACCATTGAGCCAGATTCTGTAATAATCAAGCATAAACTCCCCACTTCGCGACTAATTTACTCAGTGCAATTGGGCCAGCTCTCTACCGACCCGCCTTTTGTGACAGCCCCTTCTTCACTTGCCGAAATAATAGTATATATGGGCAAATATGTTTTTCAACACCCTCTATCGATATCTTGCTTTTGGAAAGGGATGGAAGCGGTCTAAAGAACGATAAAAGATCAATACATTCTGGGTTGTATAGGGAACGTAGATCATTCCATCCCAATATCTGAGTAGCGGCGGTATGGTAGCCGCCTCTGCTTTTTGGGGTGATATTAGAAATGAGTCCACTGAAAAAAGGAGCCATAAGTGGGAAAATGCCTTTCTTGCATTTGGGCTTTTTTCAGTGCAGTCAGAAATGTTCCGGTATTATATTGACGGAATCGAAGCTGGAGACGTTTATCAACATTCCACATTATTTGGAGGATACCCAATATAGTTGAACCGTGTGGGGGGTCATGGCATAATGACTCATAATTTGGACGATGGCCAGTTGTTGGAAATCGCTAGAAACTTGAAATTGGATTGATTGGTTGAAGAAATAGAGGGATAATTAGGCGCAATGATCATACATCGAAAAAGGCTCCTTGCCCGAATGCTGGTTGTGCTTCTGTCTATAGTCGTGGCAGGCTGTGCTAATTACGGACCGGCGACAGTTGAAGTGAATCAAGGCAGTCCGACGGATGACAATGAGAGTGTGCCTTTTGTTCCAACCGCTTTTCAGCCTGTCAGATCATCGCCGACGCCAGATAAGATATCTATTTGGGTTTCTCCGGCGCTTCCGCCGGCTCTTCAACAATCTGCGCTCGAGCTGGAGCGAATTGGCGGGCGTAACGTATTCTTGGCGGAAGATTCATCCAGCGCTGAGATTCGGATTGAGCCGAACGCCGAACGACCGTTGACATCCTGGGTCTATGCGCTGGTCGCGCCGTTCCCGACAGTTCGTGATGAAATGAGCTGGCAGAATCTCGAAGAACTGTGGTCTGGAAATTTGGATTCGGATGAGCCGCTCTTTATATCTGAAGGCATTGGCGAAGCTCTACAAGCCCTTTTTACTGCTCCGAAGGGTGAGTGTGTGGAAAATATTGAAGCGGATGAATTGCTTGAACGAGTGTGGGAAAACAGGCCGGCCTATGCGGTGATTGGCTTTGAGGATCTCGAACCGCGCTGGAAAGTTATTGAAATCGCTTCAATGTCACCGATCCAGAAAGGATTTGACCCAAATTCATACCCGCTGGTTATTTCATTTGGAATAAGCGGCAAAGAGGAATTTACTGATGAGATAGCGACAGCGCTCGATTGGCCGGCGACAAACCGTGACCCCGATTCCCTCACTGTCCTGACTATGACCGGTGTTACCGCGCTTACCCGTGCGACTGCCTGGCGTATGGATGCCAAGGGAAGCGATTATCCGGGCTTGCTGATTGGAGATTGGCTGCGGGATGCCGATATCACCCATGTGAGCAATGAGGTTTCCTTTGCTGAGGATTGCCCTCAGCCAGACCCGGCACAGAAAGGCCTGAAGTTCTGCAGTTCGCCCCGTCATTTCGATCTACTACCTTATGTCGGCGTAGATGTGGTTGAGCTGACAGGAAATCATATCCTTGATTGGGGTAGGGATGCCTTCCTTAATTCATTGTCTCTTTATGAGCAGCAGGGATATGAGTATTTTGGAGGTGGAAAAGATCTCGCCGAGGCTCTTCAGCCGGCTCTTTTCGAACATAATGACAATCATCTGGCTTTCCTGGGATGCAACCAGGCAGGACCTTCCTTTGTATGGGCGACCTCTGAGACGCCGGGCGGAGCGCCATGCAGTCAGGAAGATCTATTTGATGAGGTTAAACATCTTCGAGCGGCTGGTTACCTGCCGATCTTCACTTATCAGTGGGCCGAATCCTATAGTTCGTCTCCGCTTCCGCTTCAGATCGATGGTTTCCACAAGGCAATCGATGCTGGCGCAGTGATCGTGAGCGGCAGCCAGGCGCATCAGCCACAGGGATTTGAGTTTTACAATGGCGGGTTGATTCACTATGGCCTGGGAAATCTATTCTTTGACCAGATGTGGAATTCAAATGCTCGTGAGGAGTTCATCGATCAGCACGTTTTCTATAATGGCAGACATATCAGCACCAGACTATTAACGGCTGTGCTTGAGGACTGGTCACAGCCCCGTCCTATGAGTCCGGCGGAGCGGAAGGCCTTCCTCGCCAAGATGTTTGCCGCGAGTGGATGGTAGCTGCAAATGAATAGGCGTAGACCATAGGGCCAGGTACATCTCTCTTGAATGATCAATTTGACGAAAGCTCCAGAAAAAAAAGGATACAAGGCGTCGCATAGGCGCCTTGTATTGTTGGATAGATGGTATCGGATCGTTTTTTTGATAAAGTGGAATCAGATTTGCAGCTTGCCCCTCTCTTTAAGTGCCTGTTTCAAGCATTTCTCGGCGGCAGCAGCGCGGGCTTCTAGTTCTTGAAGCTCCTTGAGCCAGCCGGAAGCAGATTTCTGGTCAGATACACTTTGGGCGTTGATCTGGACGTTTAATCCGGCCGCGGTAAGCGCGGCACGCGCCATTGCTCCAGAGGATCCGGTGTCGCTGATTGCGTTGCAGTTGCCCAGCTCGGCGGCCTCTGCCGCCAGCTCAAGCACTCGGGTTGCCTGCCCGGACACTTCGAGCGGAACTTCAGCGGCCTTAATAGTGGCGCGTTCGATTGCCTCGCGCCGGATCGATTTCTGTTCTTCGGTCTCCTTTGGCAAGTGCAGGGCTGCCATGACGGCGTCAAAAGCCTGGGCATCAAGAATAACTGCCTTATCGAGGCTCTGACGAAGTTTATCCGCTTCCTCAACAATGGCTTTCATCTGATCTTCAACGGCGGCGTATTTCTTACGGCCAATCGTGAGCCGGCCCACCATTGCTGCCAATCCGGCAGCCATGGCTGCCGAATAGGCGGCGGCGGAGCCTCCCCCGGGTGTCGGATCGCTGGAGGCGAGTCTTTCCAGGAAGGATGGCTCGCTATGAACGGCTCCGAGAGATTCGTAGACGCGCGACTCGAGAATTTGATGATCCTCGAACTGATCCAGTTGGAGATACCACTGAGCGGCATCGACCAGAGCTTTTTGGGGGATCAATCCAACGAGTTCAGAATGGTGAATGGCGACCCCATAGCGAATAGCTTCGCGGCGAATGAATTCAACAACCCGTGCAATTGGAGTACGAGTGTAATCGGTTAAGTTCATAGAGACTTGGGCTCGGCCGTCGACGAGCATCCCTAAAGCTTTAACGTAGCGTAATCCACCGGATGAATGCCGCACCGCGCGGGCAATATGCTTCGCGATATTAATATCTTCACTTGTAAGATAAACATTGTATGCGATCAGCGGCTTGCGTGCGCCAATAACGGTTGCGCCTGCTTTGCCCAAACGAGCTGGGCCATAGTCCGGTGCCCGATCTGGATCTTCGACAATGGATTTCTTCAAGCCTTCATATTCGCCCTTGCGTATTTTCTCCAGATTAGTGCGTTCGGGGCGGGTGGCTGCCGCTTCGTATAGATAAACAGGAATGCCGAGCTCATCGCCGACTCGTTTGCCTACGCGATGAGCTAATTCAACGCACTCTTTTATTTTTACACCCGAAAATGGGACAAAGGGAACTACGTCCGTCGCTCCAATGCGTGGATGCTGCCCCTTGTGCTTGTCCAGATCGATTAACTCAGCTGCTTTGGCGATCGCGGAGAAAGCGGCATCACCAACTGGCTCCGGCGGACCGACGAATGTAATTACGGAGCGGTTATGATCGGTGTCACTGTGCCGGTCGAGAATAAGAACTTTCGGTGTGGCTTTAATCACCTCGGCAATGGCATCGATGATTTCACTTCTTCGAGCTTCAGAAAAATTTTGAATGCAGGCAATCAGTCTTTGGGCCATAGCTACCTCGCGAATGGATAGTCCCCTCGATTATATCTTGTCCAGAAAAGTTCGTCGATGTTTATCGGCTATATATATTAAGATCTTCTACAGAGAAATCCGCTTTTCAATATCCTCAATCTCTTGCATTCAAGCTGTCCAATCAATTATTTTTCGATGAATATTCCGTTTATCTTTCCCGACAATCATTTCGGCTTTCTTTAATCATTTGCATTCCTCATCGAGGACAAAGACGAAAGAAAACCCGCATCCGAGGTCCAGTCCGGTAAAAATCGTGTTATTCTTAGACACGGCCGGTTCCTCTTTATCTTTGAAGCTTTAGAGTGTGATTTCGTATGGGGCCATCCTACAAGGATATAGCCCGAATTGCGAAGGGTCGGCCTTTTCATGCTAATCCCATCTCCCGTCTTTAGCGGGCGTAATGTTTGCATAAACACAATGACCGAGACTATATAGTGCCCCATAATTTTAGATTTGGCCTTCCGCTTTCTAAACGTACGATAGCAAATATTGTGCTTATCCTCCTAATATTCTCAGGTCTAGCCTGGTTTATTAGTACTAGTACGACCGTTTTTAGCTGGGATTTCCGCAACAATCTTTGGGGACCTTCCCGCCTCTTATTACACGGTCAGAGTCCTTATAAAATAGAATCGCTTTTTGAAGACAGTAATTCTTTATGGATGCCAATGACTATTGGAGCTTTTTTCCCTATAGGTTTCTTACCATTGCGGCAAGCCAGCAACTTGTGGATCGCAGCCAATATCATGGGGTTATTGCTGATAGTGTGGCTTAGTTCAGGCCAGCGCAAGCCATCAATACGATTGTTTGCAATTGGGTTAATTATCGCATTCCTATTTCCCCCAACAATCGATCATTTACGGCTCGGTCAAATTACAATCATAATTACTCTGCTTTTCATCATCGTAACGCATTGGGAAAACAAGTTACACCCACTAATTCTATCCCTAATATTAGCCGTTGCTTTATCAAAACCCCAACTTGCAGTTCTTGTTTTTCCAGGATTAGTGTGTTCATATATTAAAAGCTATGGTGTTCGAACAACAATTAAGCTTGCTGCTTTGTTCTTTCTAGGTATCATTATCCTCCTAATTCCTCTCTATCTAAGCTATTCTCATTGGTTCTTTGATTTCACTATCGCGGTCCGAAGTAATCCGTCCTGGGCCCATCCATCTAGCTTAATCGCTTTAACAACTTGGCTGCATGAATTTGGAGGAGTTGCCTGGGTGGGTATTGCAATTGCGGTATTCACTCTAAACATCTGGATTTGGCTCAATTTGCCTAGAAAAGAGGCGGTACTTTGGAGCATGGCTCTGACTCCATTGGCAACACCATATGTTTGGAGCTGGGATTTCGTTATGATTATCCCCTTGTTCATCGCCTCCCTTTTTCAGTTCAAATTAATAAGCGCTCGTTTGTTTCTCCTTTTAGGATACATATCTTGTTGGGGGTTAGCAGTAAAAATATTATGCGGCGGCGATGTCAGTAATTATTACTACTGGTGGGTGCCAGCATTCCTTCTAGGAGTAATTGGCATCGGCTACCTAATAAATAGTAAGGCGACTAAAGTCAAAGC
The DNA here is from genome assembly GCA_030673085.1 of Anaerolineales bacterium. Taxonomy (GTDB): domain Bacteria; phylum Chloroflexota; class Anaerolineae; order Anaerolineales; family E44-bin32; genus JAFGNH01. The sequence goes on from DAOVFE010000134.1 coordinate 5,640, forward strand.
TTTTTGCCGAGAACCGGCCAAGAATAGTACACCTGGATTCGAATAGCAAGCGCAACAGTAGAGGATGATAAAAAAAATATTTGATCATAAAAGAGAATGATATATATGGGGTGGAAGATCCG
>DAOVFE010000050.1 GCA_030673085.1 Anaerolineales bacterium
CGACACAAATCCACTAATTTCTAATTCATCATCTTATTAGGAGGAAGGAATAATGAACGAATATGTTGATCTATTGAAGAAGACCCGGGCGCACCTTATGACCGGCGTGTCATATATGGTGCCGGTAATCTTGTCTGGCGCTATCCCTATTGCGCTAGCCCTAATTATCGGCGGCACAGAGGTTAAAGGCGCGCTTGCCCAATTCTTGATGTCGACCGGCGGCGTGGGCATGGGTCTGTTTGTGGCTGTCATGGCCGCATATATTGCATACGGCGTTGGCGGCCGCGCAGCCATCGCACCCGGATTAATCTGCGGCATGATCGCTCAGAACGAAGGAACCGGCTTCCTGGGCGGGATCGTGACTGGACTTATTGTGGGCTATGTCACTTACACGATCCGCAAGGTTAAGCTTAGCCGAACCCTTCAGCCGATCATGGCTCTTGCGGTGTATCCACTGGTGTCCACACTCATCGGCGCGGCAATCTTGGTATATGTGGTTGCTACGCCTTTATCAAACGCCATGGTGGGGTTGACAGCATGGCTTGAGGGGCTGTCGGGGGCTGGTCCAATCATCTTGGGGCTGGTTCTCGGGGCAATGATTGGCTTTGACTTCGGCGGGCCAATTAACAAGGTTGCCTATACATTTGGCGTTGGCCTAATGGGATCCGATGTCTATGGCCCGATGGGAATGATCGGCCCGGCCATCAGCGTCGCTCCAATCGGCATGGCCCTTGCATCCTTTATGGCAAGCAAGCTGTATAGCGAGGAAGAGCGAGAAGCCGGTAAGGCAGCTCTCATCCTTGGCCTGGTAACAATCTCAGAGGGAGCAATCCCCTTTGCAGTCGCAGATCCGGTGCGCGTAATTGCCGCGTCGGTCGTGGGATCCGCGGTCGCCGGCGCCATTGCCGGCGCTTTTGGAGTCCTTAACCATGCCCCGCTCGGTGGCGTTCTGATTCTCCCGGTGGTTGATGGCATCTTTGGCTATCTTATCGCCCTGGGCGTTGGCTCAATTGTAACCGCCCTTCTGGCCAACTTCCTTAAGGGAATGGGGAAGAATAAGGAAGCTGTCGCCGAGGCATAGGCTTTACTTTTAGCCTAGCCAAAAGAATAGTAGTAAAATCCTCCCGGGCTATTAATCAAGCCCGGGAGGATGAACGCATGCTATAGATTGCATGACATCACTCTCTCAATATCACTCTGGAGGTACTTTGTAATGAAATGCGTTATTGTTACCGCCTGTGCAGTTGGCATTGCACATACTTATATGGCCGCCGAAGCAATGGAAAAGGCTGCCAAGAAGGCAGGAATTGAAGTATTCGTTGAAACGCAGGGATCTGTGGGTATTGAGGATGAAGCATCTGCCGATAAAATCGCCGATGCCGATTTCATCCTCATTGCTTCCGATATTGAAATCGAAAAACCCGAGCGTTTCGAAGGAAAGTATATTTACCATGGTCTTCCTTCAGAGGCCATTAAGCACCCCCAGCAACTGGTTGAAAAAGCTGTCGCCAGTTACCAAAGCCAGGCAAAAAGCGAATAGGCGTTTCTGGCTTGCGGCTATAAAGTCGCGCGTATAAAAGAAATTGCGCAGCTATTATCACTATCCGGATGTCTGCTGCACTGATCTGTTTTTCATAAGCGGAATCGGTAACACGGTTGTTCGACCTAAATAAACGACCACAAGCGCTATGCCCAGAGGCAGCGATGTCTATTGCCCTTCCCTTTCGATAGACATCCAAATATTAATTATTAACACCTCATCTCACGAATAGAGTACAAGGGGCGGGCGCTGGTATATGGGGCCGCGATTAACTCGCGCCAAGCAACATAGGAATCATTAAGCATAATTCATTTTGCATTTACGTCCGTACAACAACAGATCGAGGAGCTTTCTTCCATGAAAGTGCATCTCATTTCACACACCCATTGGGACAGGGAATGGTATCGGACATACCAAGAATTCAGGATTTATCTGGTGCCGCTCATCGATGATCTTTTAGACCGGCTCGAAACCGATATTGAATACGACAGCTTCCTATTGGATGGACAAACTGTTTTACTTGAGGATTACCTGCAAATTCGGCCAGAAAATGTTGGCCGGCTACGTAAGCAAATCCAGGCTGGACGACTTATCATCGGCCCGATGTACATTCAACCAGACGAATATTTGCCCAGCGGCGAATCGCTGGTACGGAACTTCCTCATAGCAAGACGCGTGGCAGAGCGATTTGGTCCGATGATGAACATAGGCTACTTTCCCGATTCCTTCGGCCAGGCATCACAAATACCCCAAATCCTACAAGGGTTTGGCATCGAAACCGTCGTCTTCTGGCGCGGTCTATGCGATGAAGACACAACTAAAACTGAATTGATATGGGAAGCGCGCGACGGAAGCCGAGTTCTGGCAATATGGCTGCCGTTTAGCTATGGCAACGGATATGTAATGTCATCCGAGCCGAGAAAGGCTGCAGCATTTATTCATCAAGCAATTGATATTTTGGGACCAATGGCAACAACGGAAAATATTGTTTTAATGAGGGGCTGGGATCATTCCGGCTTCAGTCCAGAATTGCCCGAATTAATAAACTCAACAAAAAAATATCTTGGAGAAGGAATAGAACTCATTCATAGTAATCTACAAAATCTCATTGCCGACATACAGGCGGAGAAGCCTGCCCTGGAAATATTGCAGGGTGAATTCCGCAAAGCAAAAACTATGCGCATCCATCCAGGGATCGACTCTACCCGGATGGATCTCAAACAAGCAAATCGCCAGGTGGAGACCCGGCTCGAAAAATATACTGAGCCATTATGCGCCATGGACTGGTTATGGGGAACTAATTATCCTGGAGCGATAATAAATCAATCCTGGAAATACTTGCTTCAAAGCCAGGCACACGACAGCATCTGTTCGTGCTGCACCGATAAAGCGCTAAGGGCCGTTAAGGGCCGCTTTTCCGATGCCCTTGAAATCGCCAATTCACTTGCTCGTAATACGTGCGCCTCATTAGCAAGCAAAATACAGACCGACAATCAAGAAGGTTTGCCAGTACTTGTCTTCAACCCCTATCCTTTCGTTCGAGATGAAATCGTAGAAGCAACGGCCCTAATTCCATACGATGTCTTCCACTTAGAGACCACAAGCGGCGAAAAGGCGTCGTGTCAATTGATAAGCAAAGAAAAGATAAACTTGGGGTTGGACCAGTCGATGGCGGCAGTTATGCTTGCCGGGAAGAGTTCTAAGAAAGATCTGCTTCAATCGGTGGGCGCACGTCCGGATGAGCCAGACGTTTACTATAACCAATCTGGCTACGTCGCGATTTCACCCAGGGCAAAAGGCGTCGAAGTCAATCGTGTATCTTTTCGATTTCCAGCCAGCCTGATGCCGTCTGCAGGCTACCGCGTCTATTATGTGCGTGAGGGAGAGACAGCCCCGCCCACTAATCCCGATTTGATCTCAAATGATCGAACTATGGAGAACCAGTTTTTGAGAGTCACTATTCATTCCGATGGGACCCTCGATCTTCTGCATAAGCAGACCGGCTACTTATATAAGAAACTCCTTCTGTTTGAAGATACTGGCGATGCGGGGGATGAATACAACTATTCGCCGCCGGTTGAGGATGAAAGGGTGACAAGCGAAGGGCTTAAGGCCGACGTTCTGCCGCTTCACAATGGCCCTTTGTATGCAAGCTTTAAAGTCAATATAAATATGCCGATCCCTCATGGATTAGTAAAAAACAACCATTCACGCAGTAAGCGACGGGGAAAGCTACTAGTATCAAGCGAGGTCAGTCTGAGCGCCGGCTCAAAATACCTGGCTATCCATACAACAATCATAAATGAGACGGATGACCACCGCGCACGGGTGCTTTTCCCGTTCGGAACGAAAACAACATGCTCTTTTGCCGAGGAACAGTTTGGCATCATTCGGCGTCCAAATCATCCCCCCGCAATGGACTACTGGCAGAAAGACGGCTGGGTTGAGAAGCCCCTCCCCATCTATCCCCAACAATCGTTCGTCGATCTCAACGATGGCCAGCGGGGGCTGGCATTGCTGAATCGTAACCTGACTGAATACGAAATCGTTGGCGAAAACGAATCGATAATTGCCCTAACTCTCTTTAGGGGCGTGGGCGCTATGGGGCGAGCCGATCTAGTTGTCCGGCCCGGCAGGGCTTCGGGATTGGAAGTTCCAACTCCGGATGCACTTTGCCACGGGAAGCTGGAGTTCGAATACGCAATTTTCCCCCACAGCGGGGATCACAGCGAAGCGGCTTTCCAGGCCAGCCTCTATAACACACCAATGAAAGTGGAACAAACGGATCGCCATCATGGCAACTATGCCCCTGAAAAGAGCTTTATCCGCATTAAACCAGCCGGGTTGGTAATTACATGCTTGAAGAAGGCTGAGTGGGATGAAGCTCTCATCCTACGGTTATACAACAGCACAAGCCAATCGATTGAAACTGGTCGCATACTGCTCGGTGAGGAAATTAGTAAAGTCCTCGTAGTCGATCTAAAGGAGGACCCCATCGAAGGGGTTGAACTTCTAAGAGACGGCCCATCGTGGAGACTGCCGCTGGTTAGGAGTGATCAGATACTGACGCTGAAGCTAATTCCCGCACTGACGGCGAAATAGACGATGGGAAGGAGAGAATAAAATGCCTTTGGTTAAAATGAGCAGTGTGCTCGGCCCAGCAATGGAAGATGTCTATGCTGTGGGCGCTTTCAATGCCGACAATATAGAAATGGTACAGGCCTTTGTAGATGCCGCCGAGGAAGAACGCTCGCCGCTCATCTTGCAGGTAAGCCAGGGCGCAATTGAATATTCCGGTCTTTCATATGTCACCAACCTTGCTGGATTCGCAGCAGCGCAGGCAAGCGTGCCGATCGTCATTCATCTTGACCATGGCAAGGATTACAAACAGAACGTCCGAGCCCTACGCGCCGGCGCAACTTGCCTGGGAATCGATGCCTCAATGCTCTCTTACACGCAGAATTCGGCAATGACGCGCCAGATTTGCGAGCTTGCTCATTTCGCCGGCTTGGAAGCAGAAGCCGGCCTGGGATATGTGCCAGATTCAGCCGATAATCCTTCGGCTGATGCAGTCGAAGATTCTAAAACAGATCCTAACCAGGCTGCCAAGTTTATTAAAGAGACCGGGGCAGATCTGCTGGCCGTGGCGCTAGGATCAATGCGTGGAATGCGGCAACGCGAAATCTCACTGGATATTGATCGCCTTAAAGCTATTCGCTCGGTCATCAGAGTGCCGCTCGTCTTGCATGGCTCTTCGGGAGTAAAATGGGATAGCATTCAGCAAGCGATTCAATATGGAATATGCAAAGTAAACTTGGCGGCCTGTTTCGATCGCCGTCTTACTGAAGTCATGAGAAAAGAATTGGCTCAAATGCCAAAAGAGATCAACTTCCGCAAAATCATCGGGCCGTCGCGTGACGCTGTTAAAGATCTGGCCCGCGAGCAGTTGCGGCTGCTTGGATCGAGCGGACGTTACTAACCTTGGTGTACGTGGAGGAGTAAAGTGTCAGAAAAAGTAACTATCAGCGTGATTAAAGCCGACGTTGGCGGGCTAGCAGGACACTCGGGAATTCATCCCGACCTGGCAACTGTTGCCCAAAAGAGCCTCGGTAAAGCGGAAAGCGACGGCTTGATAATAGATTTCCATGTGGCCTGGGTCGGCGATGACCTGCAATTAATCCTCACTCATTCACATGGCGAAGACAACGAGCAAGTACACCGACTGGCATGGGACACATTCCAGCTGGCCGCGGCCCGCGCCAAAGAACTCAAATTATGCGGTGTAGGGCAGGACTTCTTATCGGATAAGTTCACTCGAAGTATCCGTGGTTTAGGTCCAAGCCTGGCCGAAATGGACATTGTCGAACGAGAGAATGAAACCTTTGTGGTCTTCATGGCCGATAAAGCCAGCCCTGGAGCCTGGAACTTCCCGCTCTATAAGACTTTCGCCGATCCATTTAATACAATCGGCCTGGTCATTAAGCCAAAGCTTCAGCAAGGATTCCGCTTCGAGATTCACAACGTGCGAAAGCGTCGACGAATATTTCTCGATTGCCCACAAGATATATATCGCGTCCTTGCACTAATTGGAAGCGCGGGACATTATGTGATCAAATCCGTCTGGACTAAGGACGGCGATATTGCGGCGATCTCATCGACCGAACTGCTGAATTTGGAGCGCGGCCAACACGTGGGGAAAGAAGACCCCGTGGCAATTGTTCGTGCACAGTCGCAATTTCCTGCCATGGGCGAGATTCTAGAGCCTTTCGCTTTGCCGCATCTGGTTGAAGGCTGGGAGAGGGGCGCTTTCTTCGGGCCGCTGATGCCAGTCGCCCAACGAGAAAGCCATCCAAGCAGAAATGATGGGCCGCCGCGCGTGGTTGCCCTCGGCTTCCAATTGGCCCACGGCAAGCTTATAGGCCCACGGGATATGTTCGATGACCCGGGCTACGACGCCGCACGGGCGGAATGCAACCAGATTGCAAACTACCTGCGACGCCTGGGGCCTTTTGAACCGGCAAGATTATCAATGGATTCAATGAAATACACGACACTCCCCCATGTTATCGATCCACTTGAAGAACGATTCGAAGACATTTAAGGAGTACGCCGCAGTAAATGACAAAATCCTCAGAACTCCTTTAGGGATGTCCTTTAGGGACATCCCCCATTATAGAATTCCGCCCCTACGGGCACGGATTTTGTTTATTACTCGCTCAGGGCTTCACGCCCTTCTGGCCCTTCGGCACAGTCCATTCTTCCCCCCAGCAAGATGAGGGGCATTCTTGTTCAGCGAGTAAAGAGCAGATAAAGTACAGTAAGCAAGACAGGTTCACTCACCCTGTCCATAACTTGCGCTCAATAAATGCTGAAGCCGGCTACATGCAACGCGTTAACCAACTGTAATTGCGGCACAGGAATCTATACAAACTAGTGGAATCGCTTGACGGAAACCATGTAGCTATCAGCACGGGTTTTCAAGCTGCGTTTCTCTCTCGTATGTCGATGGTAGGCAAATGATCTATACACTTACACTCAATCCCTCGTTGGATAGAACATTGGTCATCCCTGAGCTTAAGGTCGGGACCTACAACAGGGGGCAGGCCACCAGACTTAATCTGGGGGGGAAAGGAATCAATGTCTCCCGCACTCTGCGAGAACTGGGCGAAGAAAGTGTCATCGTGGGCTATTTTGCAGGATATACAGGGAACATTTTACTTCAAGGATTGCGAAATAAAAATTTCCGCCTTGAAGCTCTTGATTTGCAGGGGGAAACTCGAAGCAATATCACCCTTATCGAATCAAACAGCGGTCGATGGACCAAGCTGAATGAATTCGGCCCAGAAGTTAGCAAGGAAAAAGCCAACACTCTCCTGAATCTGATGCAATCTCGTACCAAGAAAGGCGATGTTTGGGTCCTTTCCGGCAGCCTACCTCGCGGCCTTCAGGCCGACTTCTATGCCCAAATCATAGCCGTTGTAAAAGAGAACGGAGGTGCAGCCTTCCTCGATGCAAGCGGCTCTCCTCTAGCACACGGTTATCAAGCCGCCCCCTACCTCCTTAAAATTAATCAGGTAGAAGCTGAAGCTGTCCTGGGACGATCCCTTCCAACGATGGACTCCTGCGTTGCCGCGCTGGCTGATTTTCAGCATAGCGGTATATGCATATCCGCAATCAGTCGCAGTGAGAAAAGCGCAATTTTTAGAGATTCCAACGGAGTCGTTGAGGCGTGCCCGCCAAATGTCACGGTGGATAATCCCGTCGGCGCGGGCGACGCAATGATGGCGGGCCTGGTACAGGGCTATGTCAACAATTGGAATCTGGAGCAAATAGCAGGCTGGAGTGTTGCGGTTGGAACCGCTAGCGCGATGCAAGATGGGACCGCCGCTCCTAAAATGTCACAAATTAAACTCATTCACGCGCAGGTTGAAGTTCATCACTTAAAGCCGTAATACTTAAGTTTATATTAAAATACGAAACAATCACACTGTAATTGTGAGAGTGTTGAAAAAGAGAAATCATTTGTCTAAATGGTGATAGAAATGCGGATTGTTATCCTTTCTGATTTTGATGGCACAATTATTCATTCCGACGGTTTTGAAGAGCTTCTCAAGATATACGCGAAAACCGAGTATCCTTCGCTGATGAGCGCGTTTAATCAAGAAAGGATTGATAGCGAGACGCTTCTTCAGCGTGGATTCGACGCATTGTTGCAGAGAGCTACATTAGCTGATTTGAATCAGATTCTAGATAAGATACAAGTCGATCCATCCTTTCCATTGCTCGCAGAATTCTGTAAAGAGAATGAATATGAGTTGATCATAGTCAGCGATGGCCTGGATTGGTATATCAAACGGATTCTGGGTAGATATGGCCTGGAAAATTTGCCAACAATTACTAACATAGTAACTTTCGATGATAATCATGTCCGGCTTTCATTTCCCTGGCGCGATATGCAATGCAGAATATGTCATGGACAGTATGGCACCTGCAAGGGAAAAGCCGTCCGCGAGCACAAGAATAGCGGAGCTTACGTCGCAATTATCGGCGATGGGCTAACGGATCGATGCGGCATATACGACGCTGATCTTATCTTCGCTAAAAGCAAATTGAAAACATATTGCTCTAGCGCCGGCTACCCATTTTGCGAGTTTCATGACTTTACTGACATCATCAATGCTTTGAGAAATGCATCTCTGCAATAAAAATGCTCGTCGCCTTGTAATCTTGATTGGATTCACGCAACGCGGCCTAGCAACCACTTATTGTCCTTATATATCAGCCGACTATCAACTCTACCATGGTTATGATGGCAATGCGCGCCAGACCTGACAATGCTAAACAAATAACCATTAATAACGAACAGTAGCATCTTTAAATAACTGGAGAGCTCAAACGTGAATAAACCTCAAGAGCAACGCACAGATCATCCTTATTGGATTTGGGAAGCCATTATGAATACGCCGGATACCCTTAAAGCCTGCCTGGATGAACCGGTATTAGGGCAAGTTAATCATGTGGCCGATCGGCTCAATATAATAGATCCAAGTCA
>DAOVFE010000014.1 GCA_030673085.1 Anaerolineales bacterium
TTAGCCATGCTTTATAAGCGAAGAACCTCTCAGCAAGCGACAACCTGCATTGCACGCTGGGAAGATTTCTGGCTATTCGCCATAAAAACATGCAGATAAATCCCTGGCTGGTAGTATAATCTTCCAAATACAGTAGAACCCAATCACATAGCTTTGCAATATCAGGCGCCCGGGCTTCGTTCAGAACCTCCAAACAACTATGTGAAATCATTAGCGGTGACGATCTTCAGAATCGGGGGTTATCACTTTTCGACAGTCAATGAAGCCAAGACGCAATTGCGTTTCTTTAATAAGTTTATATAAATGATTGCACTGAAAAAAGCCCAAACGCAAGAAAGGTATTTTCCCTACTGTTGGCCGCTTTTTTCAGTGGACTCATAAATATTCTGGCAGTAATATCTACCATCGGTTCTTTTTTAATCAATGCTCTTAGCAAAGCCAACTCTAATTCCTTCTTTCATAGACTTGTCGAAAGAATGATATCATTGGCACATTCAGGAGATATAAGAATGCAAAACATCCACCTCAAAATCATCAACGAAGTCGGACTCCACGCTCGTCCAGCAGCCCTTTTTGTTAAAACTGCGGCAAAATATACTTCAAACATTGAAGTTCGAAATAAAAATTCCCGGAGTCAATGGGTAAATGCCAAGAGCATTCTAGGAATTCTCACTCTGGGCGTTGAGAAAGATCATGAAATTGAAGTAAAGATAGAAGGCGAAGACGAGGTTGAAGCAGGAAAAGACCTGACCCAGCTGATTGAAAATGACTTCGCCGCCTGATTACATTTCACCTGATACAGCGCCAGATAAGTGACATGCTTATAAAGAGGTCGCCCCGATGACAGCAGAGGCCCCCATCTACGCCAACACTTGAGTTATTAGGATCGATTTCTCATCTTGATCCTCAAAAAGGCAAGTGTACTATCCGTAATTGGTACTTCATGCAGCTCTTGCACATCTTCAAGGAGGAAAGGCTGAAATGAATAAACTGAAAGGCATTCCTGCATCAAACGGAATTGCCATTGGCCCCAGCTTTTTTTATCAGCAACAAACAGTCAAGATCAACCGCCGAATGATTGATAATCCGGAAGCCGAGTTCGCCAGGCTTGAAAAATCACTAGCCAAAGCCCGAGAACAGCTTTCCGCTATTAAAGATAAGGCTGAAAATGAGACGGGGGCTGACGAGGCAGCAATTTTCGAGGCGCATGCATTGATTCTTGATGATCCAACTTTGCTTTCCAAAGTGCAGGAAGTGATCAACCAACAGCATGTCAACGCAGAATTCGCATGGTCTGAAAGTATCGAAACCTGTGCCCAGCAAATGGATGCACTGGAGGATGATTACTTCCGGGCTAGAGCAACGGACATCCGAGATGTCGGATGCCGCGTTCTGCGGCTTCTTACCGGTCAAAGCGAGAGCAATCTGGATGCCCTGGTTGCTCCTTCAATCATCCTGGCCCGAGACCTTATGCCTTCCGACACCGTTCGGCTGGATAAGGATTTCGTACTTGGATTCTGCACTGCCGAGGGTGGGCCAACCTCGCATACAGCCATCCTTTCCAAAGCGCTAGGTCTTCCTGCGGTCGTAGGCGTAGGCCACGAGATCTTAAATATTGATCGCCAGGCCATTCTCGTAATAGACGGCGGCTCCGGAGATGTAATTATTAATCCTGACAAATCCACACTGAAATCAGTACAGAAAAAGCGAAAGGCCGCAATGCACATTGCCAAACTCGATCTTAAGAAAGCCCACAAGCCGGCCGCCACCCAAGATGGAGTCACGGTTGAAGTTGTAGCCAACATAGGCAACCCTGATGATGCCGTTATTGCTTTAGAGGACGGCGCTGAAGGAGTTGGCCTGCTCCGGACCGAATTTCTTTATCTCGATCGGAAGACTGCGCCCAACGAAACTGAGCAACTGAAAGCCTATAAATCCATATTAGATATAATGGGAACTCGGCCAGTTATCATTCGCACTTTGGATGTCGGCGGGGATAAAGAATTGCCTTACCTGAACCTCGGCCGAGAAGCTAATCCTTTTCTTGGATGGCGCGCAATTCGAATGTGCCTTGATAAGCCGGACTTCTTCAAGGTCCAGCTTAGAGCTCTGCTACGAGCCAGCCCAGGGCACGATCTGCGGATCATGTTTCCAATGATTGCCACTCTCGAAGAAGTCCGCAAGGCCCAAAACCTGCTCAATCAAGCCAGGGATGAAGTAACATCAGCCGGTTATCCGATCGCCGAGAATATCCAGGTTGGCATCATGGTTGAAATCCCCTCAACCGTCATCCTTGCCGATTTATTCGCCCGCGAAGTTGATTTTTTCAGCATAGGCACTAACGATCTAACCCAGTACACTATGGCAGCAGAGCGGACCAATGATCGAGTTGCCTACCTGGGAGATGCCTGTCACCCCGCGGTTTTACGCGAGATTCAAACAGTGATTAAAGCGGCACATTCGGCCGGCATCTGGGTCGGTCTGTGTGGTGAATTAGCCGGCGATCCAGAAGCAATACCAATCTTATTAGGTCTGGGACTGGATGAATTCAGCATGGCGCCCCCCCTGATCCCACATGCTAAAGCCATCATTCGAAACTGCTCCATGGATAAGGCCCGCCAACTTGCCTCGAAGGTTGTAGATCTTGCCACTGCTGCTGAGGTCCGCCAACATGCGCGTTCATACATTTCCGGAGACGATGTTAGATGAATTTTTGCCGGAAAAAGCTGCTTTCATGCGAAGGCTCTTCTAGGTTATGAGCGCAATTAGAACCAGCGATTGATCGTTTGAATTAGAACATTTGCGGCCAATAAGAAGATACTGCTAAAAATCATGCTTCCCGCAAGAATACTCTTGGAGTATTGCGAATTAAAAATGGCATCTATCGGAGCTAAAGAATACGAATAGTTGGCTATGACAATTGGATCTGCCGAAACTTCGTATGATTGCGTGGGATGAACAGGCGGCTGGGCTGTCGGCGTAAGCGTAGCAATCTTTTCAGGAGTTTGTATTGGCAAGGGGCTCCCGGTAGCCACGACAACCCCTGTCCGAACAGCCATATTGCTCAGCAAATCCCAGGCACGCACTGAGACCGGATAATCACCTGGCGCTGCGGGAACGTTTCGGAAACGACCATCCCAGAGAAGCACATCGGGGGATTCCCCTGCACGATAAGCATATATGCTGATCCCCTGTTCGCCGCCATGAATAATAACTTCAACCCGCTCTAATCCAACCCCCAGATCCTCGACCTTTAGCCAAGGATTTTCGCCAACTATCCATGATTCGGAAAATTCAATGCTCGGCGGTTGTTTATCAAGCCATAGTGAAATCGGCACCGCCTTTTCAATATTACCGGCCACATCCTTTGCCCGAACAATCAATTTGTATTTGCCATCTGGGATGCCTCGCATATCCCAGGTGTAAATCCAAGCGGGGCATCCATTCGCAATAGTCTCCCACGTTTCACCCTCGTCCAGCGAAATTTCAACGCCGGTAATGCCTGAATCAGCATCAGCGCTTTTGCCATTGATAGAAGCAATCCCTGATATCCAAATATACTTTCCTTGCTTTACTTCATTGAATACTGAAACCGGAGCTTGGGTATCAATATTAATATCGGAGTAGCCAATCGAATGATTGCCGGCCACATCCCAGGCGCGGAAGGTTATCACGTGTTTACCTTCACTTCCGACCTTGAAGCTATCCCCATTCTGCCATTCGCCATCATTATCCCGATATTCAACCAGTCCCACACCGGACCCGGAGTCGAAGACCTCAGCCGAAACGAGAACCGGAGCGCCCACATACCACCCATTCTCGCCTTTTTGTCCTCCGCTAACTCGAATGGTGATATCCGGCGGAATAGTGTCGACTGCAATATTATGGGATGCATCGACATTATTCCCGGCTTTATCAGTAGCTATGACCACAAGTTCATGGCGGCCATCCTTTAGGACAGCATGCCCGGAATGGACCCATCCATCCGTATCGATCTGCATTTTTAGGGCATCAATTCCGGATGCCGAATCGGTCGCTACTGCATTAATATTAACCGGCGTAAGAAACCATCCTTCGTTCCCCTTTTCTCCCGACAGCTCAATATTCAAGATCGGCAATTCAGTATCGACATTGACGCTTATGACTTCACTAAGAGTCTCATTTCCAGCTACGTCAAGAGCCCGAAACCGAACTTGATGCTCGCCTTGCTCCGAAATCATGGTCGGGCTTTTCATCCAGACCCCATCTAGCTCTACTTCAGCCTGATCTATTCCGGATAGCGCATCTGTTCCCTGTGCTCTTGCCACCACATTGGAAACATGCCAGCCGTTCACCCCCGGCATACCCTCGATACAGGTGGTTAATGACGGGGCTGTTAGATCGAGCCCGATCGCCCACACTGATGTTGTCTGATTTCCGGCATGATCTTTAATTTGGGATAGGACCTGATAAATTCCTTCCTGACCAATCTCTAGAGCGCATGTCCACTCTCCCCCAGCCAAAGAGATCAACTCTTCAGCCACTCCGGATTCAGCGTCTTCTCCAATTGCAACGACATTCAATCGACCTTCCCGATACCAGCCTTCTCTACCCGCTAGTCCTCCCTCGACTGCAATTTCAGCTTGCGGAGCAATAGTATCATTACGCCAGAATGCCTCTGCCGGATCGCTCGTATCACCATAAGACGATACAGCCCAAACGGAAAGGAGTAATTCGCCCTGCCCTCCTTCAGACCATAAGCAAGTGATATCTTGTGCATCCTTGGAATCACAGAGTACCCCTATATTGCTTTCGATGTGAGTGATTACTTCACCTTCCAGCGGGTCGCTGGCCTTTATTTGAAGCAGGGCGCCGCCACGGCACCATCCATTCTCCCCAGGTACATCACAAGCCGAAACGACTGATACTATCGCCGGCGATAACGGAATTTCACTCTGAATGTATGCCGGTTCACAAAAAACCTCGTCGGCTTCCCATCCACATTGCTCAATTTGGGCAGAAGCATCCGGTTCTTGATCACAGTGAGCCTGGATTGAGCAAACTTCGGGGAATCCATCCGTAGGATCTTCATGCCGCAAAGTCCATAGATCATTATCCGGATCGCGGACTTTTTCGATCTTGAACCTTCTCGGCCCCAAGCAATCTGCACCAGCTGCTGCATGCAAAACGAGGATCATGATAACTGCAATGAGAAGCCCGGCTGCCTTTCTCATTTAAACCCCCTTCTTCCTTTGGCTCGACAGATTAGTACAATTTGATGGCCAATTGCACTTTTTTTTAAGAAGTTGCCCCTAGGGTAATATGTCGACTGTCGGAATTAGCCCGCGTGCCAATAACCAGGTATTAACTTGCTTCCATCTCCCACTAAACCTAGTTTAACTGCGCCGCATCCCCGCCTACAAGCCCCCCTTTAGTCCCCTTTTCACTGGCTTGTACAGCCAGTCGCTCGATTTCGCCTTCCCCCATATCGGCCCGGACTATGTTAAACAAACCACAATTGCAATCGGGATTGCACTGAAAAAAAACCAAATGCGAGAAAGGCATCTTTCCTGCTGTGGGCTGTTTTTTCCCGTGGACTCAATCAGAGTATTTTGCAAGGCGGACCCTTTCGATCTGACTGCCGGCGATGAATCAGCCAGGGTTCCCGCAAGCATCGCCTTCTTGCTGGCAATCAAAGAAATCAAGAAGCAGGTTATCCTAAATCAGGTGCTAATGAAGCTTTTCTGTACAGTAAATGACAAAACCCTCAAAATTCCTTTAGCGATGTCCTTTAGGGACATCCCCCATTGCGGGAATTTTGCCCTTTCGGGTGCAGGTTTTGTTTAAATATTCGCTCAGGACTCTCGCCCTGCAGTGCCTACGGCCCTGGCCATTCATCCCCTCAGTATGCTTAGGGACCTCAGCAAGCTGAGGGGTATTCTGGCTAATCGAATAAAAATTCTTGCGAAGATTACAGGTACCTAAGGGCCTGTTGCATAACTCGTAAAGGACATTTTTTTATCCCACTTAGAACAAAATAATGGCACAAAATTATCATTATCGCCCCACTTAAGCCTGAATTTCTCTATTATTTTGGGACAGTGTCCCACTCTTTGCCGGAGTTGAATAGTTATGCAACAGACTCCTAAGTAGCCTATATCAGCGAATCCGTCTGCAAATGGAGTCGCCAAGGTCATTCATTCTCTGTCACCAGCTTTTCATTCGCCAGTACCTCATATACACCCACTACCGCAGAGTTATCAAGCTCGCGCATACCCATCTGGAGCATGGCATTATAAAGCTGCATGTTTACCGCCGCCGCTGGCAAGGGGATGCCATAAGCGCGAGCGGTGTCAAGCACGATTCCCAGATCTTTATGCATCATGTAGGCTTTAAAGCCGGGGTTGCGTTGGCCGGAAAAAAGCCGTTGGGGTTTGACATCCATTGTCCAGCATTGTGCCGCGCCGCCCCTAATGGCCTCTATCACCCGGCGAGGATCGACGTTCGATTTCTTCGCCAGCATCAGCAGCTCAGCCATAGCCGTCATTTGAGCCGCGACCATGATTTGATTGCAGGCCTTGGCAACCTGGCCGGCTCCGCTTTCGCCGACGTAGGTAATTGTTTTGCCAATAGTCTGGAACACAGGCATGAGCTCCTCGAATACATCCCGCGAGCCGCCAACCATAATCGCCAACGTCCCTGCTTTAGCACCGGTATCGCCTCCAGATACCGGAGCATCTATCGCCGAAACCCCAATCTCTTCCAGAGCCGCGGCGATCTTGCGCGTCGTCGCAGGTTTGATTGAGCTGTTATCAACATAAATCATTCCAGGCCTGCAGCCTTCAATTATGCCATCAGGCCCTAGTACAACCTGCTCAACATCCGGCGAGTCGGGAAGATTGGTAAAGACAATATCGCTTGCGCTGGCCACCTCTCGCGGCGAGGTCGCGGCTATTGCCCCCTCGGCTGCCAGCTCATTCACTGAAGCCCGGCTACGATTGTGCACAATAAGTGGATAGCCGGCTTCCATCAAGTTTCGGGCCATTGGCTTTCCCATCAAGCCAAGACCAATATAGCCGATTCGCTTCTTCATCCATTATCCTTTATCTTCCAAAGTACAGCATGCGCCTGGCTTTTTCTTTGGCAAAGCTTCGGATCAACGAGGCCATACAGACAAGGAAAATCCGGCTGCTTCTTTATGTCACCGGCATTCAAGATTCATCTGATCCCTCTTTTGAATTGGAAACATAACCCTCACCCGACTCCTCGCTGCCTTTTTCTTCCTTATTCCATTTATCGGTCATTTTTGCCAGTTCCTCGTTTGCCGTATTAAGCGCCGTCGTCAGATCATGCCGAATCTTTCGTTCAAGTTCACCGCTATGAATGCGCTCAGTAAAATCATCGAAATCCGATTTGATCTGCTGTCCACTCGCGCTTTCAGCTATTTCCTTTGTGATCTCATTGAAACTTTCGCCCAGCTCTATTAATCCTCCTTCCAGATCCTCTTGTAGCTTTCTACGCTCATCACTCTCCCATGCGGCGCGTACTGCGTCTTTTAAATTATCGCCAAGTTGTCTAAATTGATCTCTAAGATCGTCGTTTGTTTCTGCATTCTCACTCATCATAAGCTCCTTCTGAACTGGTCAAGCCGATATAAGTATCATAACATCGTATGACTGCGTTAAAAAAACCCAAATACTAGATCGGGAACAGAATATGTGGAGCGTGAGGTATTTGGCAAAATCATACGTTTAGAGTGTTGAAAATGAGAGGAATCATGGGAAAAAGCCAGGAAACCCAACAAATTGCTGTGGGGATGAGTAGAAAGTGCGGGTTTGAGAGCTACCGCCCCATGGAAAAAGCCAGGAAACCCAACAACTTGCTGTAGGGATGAGTGGAAAGTGCGGGTTTGGGAGCTACCGCCCCCATTATGGCTTTTTCCTTAGAAGAAGGGGCTATCTTAAAAGTCGAAAATCGCGATTATCATCCCCATCAATGAGCCAGATTCTGTAATAATCAAGCATAAACTCCCCACTTCGCGACTAATTTACTCAGTGCAATTGGGCCATCTCTCTACCGACCAGCCTTTTGGAACAGCCCCTTCTTCACTTATGGCTTTTTCCTTGGAAGAACTCCGCAGCAAGCTGCGGGGTTCTTCACTTGCCGAATATTAGTATATATGGGGTGGAAGCTCGGCTTCCATCCCGCATATACCACACTCTTCTATGGGCAAAATGTGTTTTTCAACACCCTCTTGAGGAAACTGCCAGGATTCCATAAAGTAATTGCATTCATTCCTTAGCGAAAATTCCAGCACCGGAGGATGATGAGGCATCGACTTTGATATCGACGCAGGTGTGATTGTGCAAATTATCTTTATAGAAACTCCCCACAATGATTTGCAGGGAGTTTCGCTATTGCTATTCGAAAGCCGGTAAGCACAACGGGACAGATCCATTTGTCCTATTGTGGAAAATCCTGAATTAGACCGAAGAACACTTCATCATAGAACAGGTGAGTTACATTTCCTTCTGTCGATGCAAGACATTGCTGCATCCCCAGTCGAACATGTGTTATGCCTTCAGTTCTCTCAGGCAAAACCACCACTTGCGCTGCCGTCCAAGTATCAACCGGGATGTCGATACACCCTGAGGTGACCGATGTCGTCTTTTGTCCGGAAGTATCAAATAAATCAATCGAGACCCATGCATCAGCTCCATCAGCGGTGATTGCCCAGGCGCGAAAAACGTATTGTGATCCTTCTTCAATCGGAATGAGGTCTGTAGTGAACCAGCCGGGCCAGCCCTGATTTCCCTTCGCACTGGCGTAAAGTTCTAATGAATAATCACCAATTTTTGATTGCATGGAGGACCATTGTGCGGCAAGGTTGGTCCCGCGTGTCTCAACCTCCCACGTTGTTGCTGTGGTCACCGGATTCTCTTCAAAGGAGGGATTGTTTATAAGGTTTCCGTCTTCGGGCTGCTCAACTGATGGTGCGGTTGGCCCCTCGGTTGGCTGTGCTTCTTCGGTGATTATTGGGATTTCCGCTATTTCACCGGAAAAGACTTTTCCCTCGCAGGAGAAAGGTAGCCAGTCGTCGGTGGATATATTCCCTGCCTGCCAATTTGTCAGGAGTGAGACAAGGTCATCTTCGCTTCCCCGGCAGGTATCATCGTATCCGGTTTGCATACTTGCATCCTCCATCATTTGACGTTGAACTTCAATATCGTCGTCGCTCATGCCGTTATCTTTCATCTGTTGAATGATATCGTCCGAGTACGAGACATCTACACGCTCTGTCGTAATGTGGAACACACATTGTCCCATGTCTGGACCTTCGATGTTTAGAGCAGTCGTGGATGTGATTAATGCACCCATAAAATCGAGCGGAAACACGAAGGTTACACTCGATACCTGGCATTGCTGTGCTGCCTGGATGAAACAGTCCAAATTATGTTGACAATCCAGGGGACCAGTATCTTCGCCACCCTCTTCCGGTGGAGATGATAAATCAACGCTAATTGTTGGTGTGGCTTGTTCGGTGGCGAGAAAGGGCAGTGAACATGCCATGGTTGTGATAACAGCAATCAACAAAATCGCCATAGACGGGGGAAGTTTGGTCTTCATGCTTTCTCCTAATTTATGAATGAGATGCCCTACGGATCTATTTTGGGAAGCAGTATATACAGCTTTCAGTAAAAATACGAATGATAAAAAATCCCTGGATCATCCCAGGGCTTCGATCATTGCGATCAACAAAAAGTTGATCGCCTGGCAAGATGATGTTATACGACATAGCCTTAAAACGAAGTCCAGCTATGCTTATATCAGAGCTGGCTTTAAGTATTTATTTCATCAAGAAACAACCTTGATCTATGCTCCATTCTATGGTTCCGAAGGGATGATCAATAATTGCTTTACGCCTGGCTATGAGATCAGGATCATCTTCAATCCGTCTTTGCATCTCATCCAACAGGTCTTCATTTGTCCAGCGGGTTATTCGCTTGCCATCTTTGCCTTGAGTGCATCTATTCTTGATATTGCAGTCCTTGCATGAACTCGTGGCGTAGTATTTAATCTGGAGAGCCTTTACTGTGATCCGGAAACGGATTTATATTTTCTCGCCGGCGGGACACCAATAACGATCTTACTCTGGATCGTAGTGAAAGTCCTTCTTTGCAAAGAGCCCGAGCTTCGAAGTTGGCTGAAGTATCGGTTTTGATAAGTGCTGGCGTCGTTACCTGTGGCTTCATCTCAGTGCATCATCAGCAAATTTAGTAGCGCCAGTTATTCATTTCGCCTTCCAGGGCAAATAGTGATGTTACACAGCCGGTGAAAAGCAGGGTCGTGAGGATTGGGGGTCTGCAAATTCCGGGTAAAAATGGACGGCGCGCCTATCATTTAGAGCTATACTTATCAAAGATCGGGTTATCGGGAGGATGTTCCTTGAAAAAAGCCAATATTTACCTTGCGCTTTACCCTATGCTTGCGACCTGTATGGCAAGTATCTTTTTACTTACATCCTGCAGTGGACCGCTGGCATTATTCAGTACGCCCACGCCGACGCCCAGTCCTACGCCGACGAATACATCTACCCCTACCCCTACGGCAACTGCGACCAGCACGCTCACGCCGACGATCACTAACACACCCACGATCACTCCTACGCCGACGATCACCTTTACGCCCACAATTACTCCTACACCGACCTTCGACTTCCCGGATGTTGAGGTGCTCAAGAACGCCCACTGCCGTTATGGTCCCGCAGTGGCATACTTGCATGCAATCGATCTATTTATTGGAGATCGTGGCATCGTCTGGAATCGCAATGGCAGCGGCACATGGCTGTGGGTGAAGTTCGATAAGCATCACACCGCCTGCTGGGTGGCGAAATCCTTACTCGAGGTGGATGGCGACATCTTCACACTAGCAGAGTACTATCCCCCGCTGCCCAAATCGACTCTATACGGTCCGCCTGAATGGGTACGGGCCGACCGGAACGGCAACCAGGTGACGGTGACCTGGAAATCAGTTTGGATGACCGAGGATGACTATCGCGGCTACATGATCAAGGCGCGCCTTTGCCAGAACGGGTTACTATTCGATACTGCAGTACACATCGATGGCACTTCATATACGTTCACTGACGAGAAGACCTGTTCAGGTGATTCGGGCGGTCGCCTTTATGCGGTGGAGAAGCACGGTTATACCGACCGGATTTCCATCCCCTGGCCATAGCAGCCATTGTGCGAAATGCTCAATAGGGTTGAGAGAACCAAGCAAGTTTTGGAATCAACCGGCTAAAGCTTCGATTCCGTATCCAATTCGGAGTATAGGCTTCGGCCGGGCAATTCGGTTCCACTTTTGGATCGGATTCTCGGCTTCGGCTGGCGCATGCGTGATAACATGACCTGGTTGTTACGTACAATGGGCATAAGATCGGCCCTTTGCCATCACCCTCCATACTGGTTTTGCATCTTGCCCTTTTGACGATATACTAGCCCAACTTGGCGCTGGCCGGACATTATGCCATTGGATTGCCACATTGCAGCCTGCTGGTCGTCAGATAGTAAATTCAAAGCAGGGAGATGATCGATGAAAACAAAAATGCTTGCTCTAATATTAATTGCCATTACGCTGTCAGGCTGCCAGACGGCCGGTTGGAAAGAATTCAGATCAGCCGAAGGCTCATTCTCAGTGCTAATGCCCGGCATTCCCGAAGAGCAAGCGCAAACCATAGACACTCTCGCCGGTGCAGTTGACGCCCATCTTTTCGTTTTAGCGGCGGAAGATGCTGCCTATTTGGTGTCCTATTCAGATTACCCAAAAATCGTCGTTCAGCAAAGCAATGCTGACGATATTCTGGATGGGGTACGTGATGGAGAAGCAGCCAATGTGCGCGGCGCACTACTAAGTGAACAAATTATCTCACTGGATGACTATCCAGGAAGAGAACTGAAGATCGATACGCTTGACGGCAAAGTAACGCTTCGAAGTCGCATTTTCCTGGTTAATAATAGGTTATACCAAGTCGTCGTTGTAATACCGAAAGATCACCCCACATCTGATAAAAATATAGATAAATTCCTCGAATCATTTACGCTTACAGACTAACAATCACCCCGCCTTTTGCACGCTTGACCCTCCCGCGGGTCTTGGAACCTGCATTGGACCCTCCCGCGGATCTTGCATCCTCCCGCAGCACTGAAGCTTCCCGCGGGTTTATAACCTCCCACGCGTTTTGATCCTCCCGCGGGTTTGAAACCCGCGGGAGGTTTAAAGAGATGGTTAAAGAGATCGTTAAAGAGAGAGTTGAAAAGAAGGTTGAAGAATACTGATTTGTTGGCGAATGAACTATATTGCCTGAAAGCGTGAGGGCTGCGGGAGTGGAAGCGTTTCGACGCTTGAGCCTCCTGCACTTTTTTATCCTCCCGCACACTTGACCACCCCATATGCTTGCAGCCTCCCGCGGGTTTTGGATACTCCCGCGGGCCTTGGAACCTCCCACGCATTTTTACCCTCCCGCGGGTTTGAAACCCGCGGGAGGTTTTAAGAAAGATCTATAGAGAGCTTTGAAGAGGGGTTAAAGAGAATTGACTTATCTGGCGAACTAAGATATATTTCGCGTAGTTATTATACTGACGACTAGCATTTATTATCGAATACCGGAGAGCGAATTGACAAGGAACCCTATTGAACGACTAGTGAGACTCGGCTTCTCGGAATATGAGGCCAAGGCGTACATTGCCTTACTCAGAGAGAGCCCGGTCACCGGCTACCAGCTTTCCAAACTCTCCGGCGTCCCTCGCTCCATGATCTATGAAGTTCTGGGAAAACTGACCGCTCGCGGAGCCGCTATGACCCTGCGCAAGGGCGCTTCCACTCAATACGCTCCGGTTCCAGCAGAAGAGTTTCTCGATCAGCTCCAGCGCGAGCACGAGGAGCTTACCTCCTCACTTAAAGGAGAGTTAGCTACTCTGGCCACGCCCTCGGACCTCGAATACGTCTGGAACATCGAAGGCGACGAGAATATCTTGGCTAAGGCGGAGGAGATGATCCGCCAGGCGAAGACCCGCATCTACCTGGCTCTCTTGCCAGTCACGTTCCCGGCCTTGCAGCCTGCGCTGGAGGAGGCCATCGGGCGAGGGGTGCGAGCGGTGCTCTACACCACGAGCGAGGTTGACCTGCCGGGCGGACGCGTGGTCGTCGCTCATGTGTCGGAGGAGACCCTCGGCCAGGCAAGAGGCTTGGGTTTGGTCCTTGTCATTGATGGCGAGGAAGTATTGATCGGCGAGTGGCTTAGTGCAAATCAGGCGCGGGCTTCCTGGACCAGCAGCCCTCTGCTAGTCTTCATAGCCGAACATCACCTGCGCACCGACCTCTATCTCCCCGAAATCTTGGCCCTCCTGGGAGATCGATCGTTGGACCTCATCCATGAGGAGGATCGGGAGCTGTTCGCTCGTGCCCTGGAGAGTCACATAAACAGCTAAAGGAAGGAGGCAACTATGTCTAAAGAAATCGCTTTGATGACCCAGGGACTGACCAAGTCCTACGGCAAAGTCCGGGCGCTGCGGGGCGTTGATCTGGAGGTGCAACGGGGCGAGATCTTTGGCTATCTCGGCCCAAATGGGGCTGGCAAGACGACAACCATTCGTTGCCTGCTGGACCTGATCCGCCCCGACGGCGGCACGGTGCGGGTGCTGGGCATAGATCCCCAGGCCGACTCGGTGCCGGTGCAGGCCCGCACCGGCTACCTGC
Organism: Anaerolineales bacterium; assembly: GCA_030673085.1. GTDB lineage: Bacteria > Chloroflexota > Anaerolineae > Anaerolineales > E44-bin32 > JAFGNH01. Next base: position 13,738 of record DAOVFE010000014.1, read on the forward strand.
CGGGCGAACTGCAACTGGACCCCAATATGACGACTGAAGGCGCGCTACGCTACTTTAATGCCCTGCGTGGGAACAAGGCGGATTGGGGCTTTGTCCGCCAGCTCGCCGCGCGCCTCGACCTCGATCTCAAGCCCGCCATCAAAAACCTCTCGCATGGTAACAAACAAAAGGCCGGCATCGTGCAGGCCCTGATGCATCGCCCGAAACTGCTCCTGTTGGATGAGCCCACGCTCGGCCTGGACCCGTTGATGCAGCAGGAGGTGCTACGCCTGCTAGCCGAAGCGCAGGCCTGGGGCGCGACCGTCTTCTTTTCCTCGCACATCCTGAGCGAGGTGCAGGCGGCCGCGGAACGCGTGGCCTTTATCCGCAATGGGGTGATCGTGGAGGTAGCCGAGCCCGCCTCGCTGATCAACCGCGCCTGGCGCCGTGCTCATGTCCGCTTCAGGCAACCCGTAGACATGAGCTCGCTGGCGAACGTGCCTGGCGTGACGCTGCTCTCGCAAGACGACGGCACGAGCGTGCTGCTGCAAGTGGAAGGGGACATGGACGATCTCATCAAGGCGCTGGCTTCCTTCCCGGTGAGCGATTTCGAGACCGAGCGCCCCTCTTTGGAAGAGATTTTCCTGGCCCACTATAAGGATGACCAGGAGGAGGAATAAAATGGTTACGATTTTCCGCTATACACTGCGTCGTTTCC
>DAOVFE010000246.1 GCA_030673085.1 Anaerolineales bacterium
AGTTTGGGGCCTACCTCTCCTATTATGGTTTTTCCCTGGGAAGAACCCCGCCGCTCCCTGCGGGTTACTTTACTTGCCGAAATGTCAGTATATGTGGGGTGGAAGCGGAGCTTCCACCCCACATATACTAACATTTCGGCAAGTCTCTTTTTTCAACACTCAATATTTGATGCATACTGGGTAATCGCTTAGAATATAATAGAGCGAATAGTATTATGGTTGCTGTGGATATTGAAAGATCTACATTCACAGAAACCCTTAAAGGATAGCCCTAGATGAGTATGTCTGGGAAGCACTATGATCATTCATATTTTGAGAATTTTTCCTATAGAGAAAAACCAAATTCTCAAAGAAATTGGAATCGCCTTCAAGAGATTCTGGCTTATAAAAAGGATGGCAAGCTGCTAGAAATTGGATGTGGCAAAGGCGAATTTCTCAAATTGACCAAACAATACTTCACTGTTGAGGCGATAGATATTTCAGAGTATGCCATCGACTCCATCAAGCCATCGTTTGGGAATCGAGTAAAGAAAGGAAATATTGAGAAGATAAACCTGATCCCTGAAGCTTATGATGTAATCGCTGCATTTAACATTCTTGAACATCTGAAACACCCGATAATCACTATCAAGAAGATTTATCATGGTCTGGCAAAAAACGGGGTCATGATCGGCTCGGTTCCGAATAATTCGGGATTAATAGGAAAATTCAATACGGCAATTTCGAACTTTTTTGACCGGACTCATTGCTCGACTTACCCGCCATCTCAATGGCGAGTTTTATTTGGTCAAGTTGGGTTTAGGGAAATTGATTTCTACGGCGAGACACTACTTGGAAGAAACCACAATTATTATATCCGCCATAAGCACTGGCATCATCTCTCCTTTAATTTAATGTTTCTATGTGAAAAATGAGTTCACTTCCCCGCATGTGTATACTAGAATTTAAAATGCCACAATCCTTTCTTTCACCTGCCCTCCAATTGCATATCTTGTTTTAATTAGAAGCGCTGCTAGGCGCTTTTTTGGCCAATGAGAGTCGCAATATACTCGTCTCAAAGAACGGCGACCGCTTGGAATTCTTCTATCCAATGAAAGAGTACAGATTGCAAATAGGCCCAAGGGGTAGATTATTCAAGCCGGGATTGTATACTGAAGGTTGTTATACCCAAGCATGAATAGCCGGACTCATGGCTACAATCCCTTCGGGCCTATATGAAGAACCTCTACATAGCGTGCAATGTGCGCTGTGTAGAAGTTCTTCCAAGGAAAAATCCTTCATAGGGACTGCTGCCCTTAAACCGCCGTTCGCCATTAATTCCCATAGCAAGCTACTGGGTTTTCCGGCTTTTTCCCATAAATAGGGACTGTCTAAAATATCTCTTTAGACAGCCTCTATTTCATTCTGTAGATAGTTATCCTATTAATGAGTCTACTGAAAAAAGCATCCGGCAGTAGGAAAAGGGTGTATATATGAAGGAATAAGCCACACGCCGAGTAGACCCATTCAACAGTAAAGTAACGTTATACTAATCGCCAGATTACCCTCCAGCCAATTCTTTTTTCATCGCAATTCCCATTCGATAGATTCCCTCATTAATCATTTCTTCTCTGGCATTGGAAAAATTCAAGCGCATGGAATGACTTCCGCCCTTTTCGTCGGGGTAAAAGGCAAATCCAGGCACATAAGCCACTTTAGCCGCGGTTGCCTTTTCCAGGAACACTCGAGTGTCAATCTGATCAGGCGTTGATGCCCAGAGAAAAAGCCCGCCTTTAGGATGGGTCCAGGAGGTTTCGGCTGGCATATGTTCTGCCAGAGCATCCAACATTGTGTCTCTTCGTTGCTCATAGACCTGGCGCAAACGCTTGACATGCTGTCGTAAAATGCCCCGCTTGCAGATATCGTTTGCAATCATCTGAATAAACATGCTAGTATGCAGATCTGCGCCTTGTTTGGCCTGTACCAGACGTTGAATAATAGGCTTAGGTGCTACAATCCATGCCAGACGAATGCCTGGAGCAAGAGTCTTGGAAAAAGTGCTCAGATAAATGGTCCTCTCAGGCGCCAGACGAAAGATTGGGGTTATATCCTCGCCTTCATAACGAAGCTCGCCATAAGGATCATCCTCAATAATCGCTAAATCGTACTGGCGGGCAATCTCAACCAACCTCTTCCGCCGATCGATCGGCATAGTTATACCCGCCGGATTGTGAAAGTTAGGCAAGACATAGATGAAGCGGGAATCGGGATTTGCGTCAAGCAGAGATGGCAGCTCATCCACACACATACCATCGTCATCTAGTGGAACTGTACAGAAATGGGCCTGATAGGCATTCCATGCCTGTATTGCGCCCAGGTAGGTAGGCCGGCTGGATATTATGCTTGTGCCCGGGTCAATAAAAAGCTTGCCGATTAGATCCAGGCCTTGCTGCGACCCGCTGACCATCAAGATGTTTTCCAGCTCTACCCAGATACCATACTTAGACATCTTTTCAGCCAGGAATTCCTTCAATGGCCGGTGGCCCTCGGTTGGACCATATTGCAGAGCCCTTTCGCCCTCATTTTGCAGGACATGGTGGCATGCTTCATCAAATTCCCGTATAGGAAAAAGTTCGGGCGCTGGCAGGCCGCCGGCGAAAGAGATGATATCGGGTACCATAGTAAGCTTGAGCAGTTCTCGGATAACGGAACTTTTCATGCGATGTGTACGCTCGGCGAGGTGGGATTCCCAATCGATGTTCTCTACGCTGGTTATCATTCCTTCTGATGCATCCATTGCACTCTCCTTTTAAGATTCAGATTAATTTTCATCCAGATGGCAATTAAACGCAAATTGTTCATGCAGATAATTCTAAGTTACGCTTGTGGAGGAGCCAAATTTACACTTAATAGTTGACACAATCGAATTTTTCCATAGAAGGGCATAGTAACTATGAGATATTCTGGCATTTTCCTATAAAAGAGAGCGCCCTTGGATGAGAATCCAGCCCCAAATGGCGCCAATCAATAACAACGTAGCAAGATGCTGGGCTTTTGCAATGATCAACAGCCTGCCGATCAGTGCATAGCCTCTGGCTTTAGAAGATTAAATTAAAAAAAGCCCCTTGGCAATGACCTACTCTCCCGGGCCGTCTCCAGCCAAGTACCATCGGCGCAGGCGGGCTTAACTTCCGGGTTCGAGATGGGACCGGGTGTACCCCCGCCGCTTAAATCACCAAGGGACAATTTTACAAATTATTATAACTACGGAATAGTCAGAATCAATTCGAAGAGCGCCAAGTTCTCCGCACCACAGATTAAGCCCTCGGCCATTAGTACGGCTTAGCTGAACGCATTACTGCGCTTACACTTGCCGCCTATTAAGCAGGTGGTCTTCCTGCGGCCTTACTCCCTTGACGGGACGAGGGATCTTATCTTGAGGCGAGTTTCCCACTTAGATGCTTTCAGCGGTTATCTCTGCCAGACGTAGCTACTCAGCAATGCCGTTGGCACGACAACTGACACACCAGCGGTCTGTCCACCCCGGTCCTCTCGTACTAGGGGCAGCTCCTCTCAAATCCCTTACGCCCACAGCGGATAGAGACCGACCTGTCTCACGACGGTCTGAACCCAGCTCACGTACCGCTTTAATGGGCGAACAGCCCAACCCTTGGG
>DAOVFE010000293.1 GCA_030673085.1 Anaerolineales bacterium
TTATGCGGATGGACCGGCAAACACAGGTACTTTGTGCACTCCGGGATGAGCTTCTTAGTCCATCTGTCATTGGTGATATCCCGGAGCTCATCAAGGCATTCCAAGGAAGGATACTCACAGATTTGAGCATGGCTGATCTCAGTAAATTGGCTTGCCTGGGTCCAAAAGTTGGGACGAAGAACCTGATCTTTGCCAGGCTGCCCGAAGAAATGATGCAGCCCGGCCGTAATGACCAGGGCTCCTTTATCTGGATAGCCGACTTTGATAAGGTTAGGGACCTTATCTCGGAGTTTGTCGCCGGCACCTGGCCTTTGGAATCAGAAAAATCAAACTCGATTTCAACTTGCCCTTAGAGTCTGTTTGGATAGCTTGTGATAGCCACAAAGCATACTGTTTTTCCAGAAAGCAGCGCTTGACGAAATTGAAGGTAAAACCATCGTGCAGGCACAAGAACCAAACCTTCGTATTCTTCTGAAAAAATACCGGATTCGTCCGGATAGCCGGCTGGGACAGAATTTCCTGGTCGATTCAGCATCGCTGGACAAGGTTGTTTTAGCGGCTGGGTTGATAGGGGATGAAACCGTCCTTGAGATAGGTGCTGGGCTAGGATCATTAACTCGAAGATTGGCGTCTGCGGCACGGCGGGTCATTGCAGTTGAATACGATCAGAGGTTATTGCCGCCTCTTGAGGAAATGACTGCTTCGCTTGAGGGCGTTGAAATCATATCTGGCGATATCCTTACTCTCAATTTGGCAGCTCTTTTGAGGGATGAGCCTTATTATGTTGTAGCAAATATTCCCTACAATATTACTTCGGCCCTTATTCGCCGTCTGCTAGAGATTCCGAATCCCGCTAATCGCATTGTGCTTACCATCCAGCGAGAGGTTGCTGATCGCATTGTAGCCAAGGCCGGTGATATGAGCATCCTTGCATTAAGCGTTCAAATCTATGGTCGACCAGCGGTTGTAGCTCATATCCCTGCCGCAGCTTTTTACCCTCAACCAAGAGTAGAGTCGGCTGTAGTACGGATAGACATACACCGCGAGCCGCTTCTGCCACATTCGCTGATTACCCCTTTCTTTCGCGTCGCAAAGGCTGGTTTTAGCCAAAGAAGAAAGCAATTGAAGAATGCGTTATCAGGCGGACTTGCGATAACCACCGAAGAATCTATGGCGTTGCTCGACGCAGCCCATATATCACATCAACGTCGAGCGCAGGAATTGAGTATTGAGGAATGGGTGAGACTGGCAAATATCTGGCAGGATAGCAACTGAAGGAGACGAATCGTTTATCAGATTAAGCAACCTGATGACGGTCTGCGGGTGTTAGATTATGATGCAGGAAAAAGACCTGCCACACGCGCAATGCGGCTTCGAGTTGGATCCGAAATGACATTTTTGATTGGCCCACGCGCCGATCCTCAAAGCAAATTGGTCTTTCGATTATTCGATAGCCCAGACGCTGGGCGACGAAGGCCATCTCCACTTGGAATACAAACCCATTGGATCGAATCTGTTCTAATGGCATACCGAGCAGAGTTTCGCGCCGCCAGATGCGGAAACCGCCGGTGACATCGCGGATCGGCAGTCTAAGAATGCTTCGTGCATAGGCATTTCCGAAGCGCGATAACAGCACACGCGCCATGCTCCAGCGATCATCCAGGCTTCCGCCGGGGATATAGCGTGAGCCGACAGCGACATCCCATTTTTCCATTTGCTCGAGCAAATCTGGCACATATTTAGGTGAGTGGGAGAAATCGGCATCCATTTGACCGACAGCTTCAGCCCCATCCATCAGCGCCTTTCTGAAGCCAGCGATGTAGGCAGAACCGAGACCCTGTTTCCCTGAGCGGTGGATAACGCTCAGCTTCCCGGGATATTTTAGCGCTATTTTCTCGGCGAGCGCCCCGGTGCCATCTGGGGAATTGTCATCGACGATGAGCAATTTTAGGTCCGTAAGGGGAAGCGCCCAAAGCTTATCCGACAGTGAGGGCAGATTTCCAGCTTCATTATAGGTTGGAATTACAATAGTCATGCTTCGCATTCGTTTAATTCTCGCAAGTAGTATACCAAGAGCGCGTTGAAATTGAGAAATTATTGCCGTTGAGTTAATAGATACCAAGTCTAGTATGAAGTATCTACATTTACATACTCAAATATACGCTACTAGGCTTTGCATTCCCTCAATCCGGGCATCCGCGTCATTGTTCTTAGCCGGAAGTCAAAACCTATATCCTAATAGTAAATGACAAAACCCTCATAATTCCTTCAGGGATGTCCTTTAGGGACATCCCCCATTGCATGAATTTTGCCCCTTCGGGCGCGGTTTTTGTTTAAATATTTGATCATGACTATCGCCCTGCAGTGCCTACGGCTTATCGAATAAATGACAGAATTGGCGACAAAAAAAGCAGAGATGCCGCGCCTGGGCGTCTTCTAATAAATGCTCTTGAGTAATTGGCTCGATTGTTCACCGGCGTGGGCATGGATAATACAAATATCCGAGCCGTAGCTCATGCAGGCGGGGATTGCATATTCATAGCCGCTAGGCCCGACCATGAATAGTCGGGCTCATAGCTAAAGGCCCTCCGGGCCTATAGAAGAAGATGCTATCGTAGAAGGACGATCTTTTTTCAGTGCAATCATACGATTACTATAAGATGATGAGCAATATCCTCCAAACTATGCAAGCCCACCTTTGAGAACATAGATCAAAGCTTGAAGAGATCATCGTAGCGCAACGGCTTAAGGTTGGGTTTGCATTTGGAGGTCCATCAGCCGCTGCTCCGCTCCACCATTGCCGCATACGATCGATAGAAATAGACTTATACTTGCCATCACAATGAGGAATATCCCAATTAACAGACCTCCTCCGCAGCGGCCGATAAAACCTTCTGTCTTGCCACCGGATCAACGGCCGCTTGCCACAGGGGGTGTGGGGGATAGGGCTCGTGTCCCCCACACCCCCTG
>DAOVFE010000183.1 GCA_030673085.1 Anaerolineales bacterium
TTAGCCGGCCTGGGGGTAGCCGCGGCCGATCTGCCACAAATGCTGAACGACCCAGGTCTGGCCATCCCGGCCTTGGCGGTAATGGGCGCCTGGCAATCTTTAGGTTTTGTTATCTTGCTCTTCATCGCCGGTTTGGGGAACATCCCGACTGTGTATTATGAAGCCGCAGCGGTTGATGGCGCCGATCGCTGGCGAACGTTCTGGAAGATCACCTTGCCGCTGCTTAGCCCGGTGCTCTTCTTTGTGATCTTCATGTTGTTGATTAATTCCTTCCGGGTGTTTGGCGTAGTTGCAATTATGACTCGCGGTCGCCCGCTGGGCAGTACCAACGTATTACTTTATTACATCTATCAACAGGGATTCCGTTATTTCGACTCCGGCCTAGCAAGTGCGGCTTCCTGGGTGGTTTTCATGATCATCCTGGCAGTCGTTATGCTTCAGACTCGGATAGGTGAACGTACCGTTTTCTATCAATAGTGAGAGCGTTAAAAAACATATTTACCTTTAAGAGAGCGGCCCATTTGCAAATGATTTCTCTTTTTCAGCGCTCTCAATAGTATGGATAAGTCCAATGAAAAAAACAGCCAGCATTAGAAAAAAAGCGGTATATATGGGCTCCTTATCCCGTATTTGGGCTTTTTTCAGCGCAGTCATGGATTGAAATGAATCGATCAACTTGGCAACGAAAATTCAGCTTTCAGCAAATGGAGGAGATATTTCTTTTCGCTTGTCTGGGAATATTCGCGTTGGCGGTGATTTTCCCATATCTATGGATGGCATTAACCTCATTTAAGCCGCTGCGGGAGATCTTTACACCTCAGATGCGGCTCTTTCCTCGGGAATGGCATCCGGAGAATTATATTGAAGTCCTCCGAACAGGATCCTTTGCTCGCTATATCCTCAACTCGGTGATAGTTACGATATTAGGCGTGGCGCTGGAAGTTACTTCCGCTTTCCTTGGCGCCTATGCGTTTGCACGCCTGGATTTCCATGGGAAGGACTTGGCATTCTACCTGGTCTTGGGAACCCTGATGATTCCCCCTCAGGTTCTGATGCTACCATCCTATTTAGTTGTTAGCGATTTTGGATGGCTCGACAGCTACCTTGGACTGATAATTCCTCGGGCTGGCGGAGCGTTTGGGATCTTCTTGCTAAGGCAGTTCATGCTGACCGTCCCGCATGAGCTGGATGATGCAGCCCAGATAGACGGAGCCGGATTGATGCGTCGTTTGTTCAGCATTTACTTGCCGATTTGCATGCCCTCGATTGTAACGGTTGCCGTATTTTCGATGGTTGGTTTTTGGAATGATTATTATTGGCCGCTGGTCATCACCAGGACAGATGAGATGCGGACTTTAGCCCTGGGAATTGGACACTTTAAAAGCATCGAAGGAATGGGACAGTGGCAACTATTAATGGCAGCAGCCACGATAGCTACGATCCCGATGTTGATCGCATTTGTCCTCGCCCGTAAGTCCTTGATTCAGAATCTGATCAGCGGAGCCGTAAAAGGATGATACGTGAGCTACTATTGAAACTGCCTGTCGCTATGGAGCAGGTGCGAGACAAAGATATAGTTTTCGATCTGGATGGCACCCTGATCATTGGAGATTTAGGAGAGACGGTTTTCTATCATTATCTTCTTGAGCCTTCTATGGAATCCATCCTGCCGGATGACAAAAACGATTTGATGAACGGACCCAGGGAATGTGGACGGATTTGTCGCGGTAAGGTTGCTGAAACCATGATGCAATACGATGCTTTTTTAGCCGATGGGCAACATAAGCAGGCCTACATGTTGGCTGCGCGATGGCTGGGAAAGAAGACAGTTGATCATATTCGCAAATATATTCGGGATGTACTCGAGGCTGGCGAGGATCCGGTAAAAATTATATGTCAGCTCGAGACAAGCGAGCATAAGGTCGTTCATCGGGTGGTTTCGGTTGGTGCAAAGTTAAGGCCAGGAATGAACGAGCTAGTTTCGGAGCTTCAACTGAATGGCGCCAGAATCTGGATCGTTTCAGCGAGTCCGCAAAGCGTAGTTGAAGCCTTCGCCGACTGGGCGGGAATTCCATGCCCCCGTATTTTGGCAGTAGAAACCACTGCGAATGGATCTGAGCTTTTACGTTTTCCATGGGGGCGAGCGAAAGCGGATGCGCTTCGTCAAGCAGGTGTAAATCATCCCCTAATTGCTTTTGGTGATACGCTAGGCGATAGTGATATGTTGGCTATGGCGAGTTATCCAATCGTAATGGCAGATGGGGATCCAGCGTTGATAGCAGAGGCCCGGAGCCGGAACTGGTTTGTCGCCGGATGGTTTGGGCCATAGGGAAAGGACGGGATGCTAAACAGCTGCATCAATCACTATTGTTCGCTGAAGGCGAAGCCAGGTCGAATAGCGAAAGGGGTTTTGAGGGTATGAGCCTCCAAGAGAAATTATAAATTAGCGCAGGCGCATAGCCGCGCAGCCATAAGCACCATACAGTACGCATCGTATGCTGTCGCTATCTGCAGGATTTAAAACTCTAAATATGCGGCTCTCAAAAGTAGTAGCCCATAGATGCATGGGTGACTCCATGGTTTTTACGGGAGGAAATGGATGGAATCGGACCGTCTATATAGGCATATTATTGGCGGATTAATGGGCCAAGCGCTCGGTGATGCCTTTGCTATGCCAGCTTTTTTACGGCCAGAAGATACATGGCGGTATTACGGAGGATGGATAGAAAAATTCCATCCTGGTCCGAAGGACCACCCCGTGCATTATGGATTAAAGGCGGGTCAAGTTACAGACGATACCGAGCAGGCTTTTGCCCTGGCCGGCACCATTCTTGAAGCCGGCGAAGTCACGGTTGAAGGAGCGGCGAAGGCTATCGTCCGCTGGTATGACTTGGTTGATGGCGACAATAGCCCCTATGTCGGGCCCAGCACGCGGCGCGCCTGTCAGGATCTAAAAAAGGGGACCGACCCTCATGAAACCGGAATATGGGGAGATACGGATGGAGGAGCAATGCGCATCTCGCCAGTGGGTTTGATCAACCCCGGCAATATAGAGCAGGCGGTGCAGGACACTGTGGCCGCCTGTACCCCGACACATTTCACTGATGTGGCTATTTCGGGAGCGGCTGCAGTGGCTGGGGCTGTTGCTACCGCACTCCTGCCTGACGCTACACTCGAAAATATCCTCAATGCGGCGAAGCAGGCGGCTGAAAAGGGAAGGGGTTATGGACGGGCTTGGATGGGAGCAAGCATTACTCGACGAATCGACCTGGCGGTTGAAATTGCCGGCCACAAGACATCGATCTTTGAGAGAATTGTTGAATTGTATGATCTGGTAGGAAGCACACTGGCCACAACGGAGACTGTGCCGTCAGCCTTCGGCGTTCTGGCTTTAGCTGATGGCGATCCTTATCTATGTGCTCGCTATGCCGCCGCTCTCTCAGGCGACGCAGATACGGTCGGCGCCATTGCATGTGCAATTGCCGGGGCCTGGCAAGGCATCGATAAGATTCCAATAGAGCTGATTGAGACTTTGAAAAGAGTCAATGATAAGCTAGATTTCGAATCTGTGGCTCAAGGCTTGACAACGTTAGCGGAGGAGCGAATGGTTTGAGCAGTGATAATCACGCCGGGCTGATTGTGGGCCTTGGAGATCTGACCGCCGATCTGATTGTCGAGGTTCCTGTCCTGCCGATAGAAGCGAATGATCTGCAAGTCGTTCACCGGATTCAAGTCGAACCCGGCGGTACGGCCAATTTTCTAATCCTTGCCAGCCGCCTTGGAGCGCCTACAGCAGCCCTGGGCGTGCTTGGGGAGGACTTCTGGGGACAAGAGGCAATATCTATCCTGGAAGATCTCCATATTAATCTGTCTCTAGTGGATCGGAGTGGGAGCACCACAGTGGCGTTGGTGCTAGTGGATAGAGCAGGAAGGCACGCATTCATCGGCAAGTTTGGTGAAGGACCGGCGCTTCAGTGGAGTGATCGGCATCAGGCAATGCTGTCCAAAGCGGTGGCTATTTTCAGTTCTGGATACAGCCTGCGCGAGCCCCGGCTGGCCGAATTGACAATGGCTGCATTCAAGCAAGCCCGGGAGCTGGGAGTTCGGCGCTTCTTCGATCCAGGCCCTGCATTTGGGGAGGTCGAAACTCGGAATAAGGAACGGATTCTTGCGCTTTCCGAAGTTCTGTTGCTTACGGAAAAAGAAGTGCCTTTAGTGACAAACAGCGGGCTGAGCGGCATATTTAAACAGGGACCCGAGATTGTGGCGCTCAAACGTGGCGCCAGGGGATGCGAAGTCCATACTCCCAAGGGACTACAAAGCCGGCAGCCGGGTCTTCAGGTGGAAGCACGCGACGCCACCGCGGCGGGGGATAGCTTTGCCGCCGGATTTGTTATCGGAATGATCCGCGGCTGGTCGCTTGAGGAATGCGCCCGCCTGGCGAATGCCGTCGGCGCCGCTAAGGTCCAGAAGCTGGGGAGTGGTCGAAACGTGCCAACATTAGATGATGTGCGGAGCATAATTGAGAGATTCGAGCTAGACTTGAAAATATGAGTTGAGCAATTAGCTATATGAGTCCACTGAAAAAAGCGACTAAAAGCAGGAAAAGGGGGTATATATGGGGTGGGGGCTTCGCCCACACCCCATATATACCCCCTTTTTTGCTAATGGTGGCTGCTTTTTTCAGTGGACTCATTCTTTATATAACGATATTAACCAGCCGTTTTGGCACA
>DAOVFE010000255.1 GCA_030673085.1 Anaerolineales bacterium
GTTTATGCTTGATTATTACAGAATCTGGCTCAATGGTGGGGATGATAATCGCGATTTTCGACTTTTCAGACAGCCCCTTCTTCTAAGGAAAAAGCCATAAATGAGGGCGGTAGCTCCCACACCCGCACTTTCCACTCATCCCTACCGCAAGTTGTTGGGTTTCCTGGCTTTTTCCCATCCTTCCTCTCTTTTTCAACACTCTAATGAAAATGATTTTCGTACATTCGGCGCATTCTTATAAACTAAGTAGGCAAGATTTCTTTTATCGGCTCACTTGATCGTATGAAGGCCAACAACCGATAAAGTTTGCTGCAAACGCCTTGGGCCGCGCGATTATTTACATACTGCCTGGCCGGGCCTTTTTACAGTAGCACTTTCGCTAACTTATAATAGGAAATGGAGTGCCAATGCGCAAATTGAATAAACAACCTGAAATGGCGACACAAACTTCAGAGCCAATTCAGTTATCCATCTTTCATACCAACGACATACACGCTCGCTTGGATGCCATGGCGCGTCTTAGCTCTTTTGCCCGCCGGCTTCGGGCAAAGGCAGAGTCTCAAGGGCGGCAGGTCTTTTTCTGGGATGCCGGCGATGCCGCCGACCGCCGGCTTCGCCTATGCAGCATCAGCAAGGGCGCCACCTTCTCATCGATTTTAAACGAAATGGGATACAGCTTGCAGACAATGGGCAACGCTATCAGCTTGCCTTACGGCCCACAAGCTATGGCCAACGTGGCCGCACGGGCCGATTTCCCCATATTGGCCGCCAACTGCCGGGATGGCGATGAACCGCTTCCGGAAGGTCTTCAAGATTATGTGCTTCTGCCGCTCCCGCAGGGGTTGACGATGGGCGTCATTGGCCTGACTGCCCCCTGGGGTGATATATATGAGATTTTCGGGCTTCATTTACCCGACTTCTGCGATGTGGCGCGTAATCTTGTCGGCAAATTGAGAAATCAGGGAGCATCCCTAATTGTTGTGCTCTCGCATCTGGGGTTGAAAGATGATCGCCGTTTGGCCGAAGCGGTGACGGGAATTGATTTAATTATCGGCGCTCATTCTCATGATCTACTCCCTAGCGGCGAAGAGCATTCCGGCGTCCTTATCTGTCAGGCGGGCCAATATGCTGAGGCCTTGGGTCGGGTAGACCTACTTTTAGACCCGGCGACCGGTCAGGTGCTGGCTCGATCGGCTCAGGTTCTGAATGTGCCTGATGAAGAACCGCCCGACCCGATAGTAACGACGGCTATTGCCGCGGCCGAAAAAGAGAGAGATTTGCTAATGGCGCAACCTATTGGCGTGTTGAATTCGCAGCTAGATCTGAATTACTTCAAAGAATGCGGCATAGGAAACCTTACCGCCGATGCTCTACGCGAGCGCTTAGGCGCTGAAGCGGCGATTATTTGCAGCGGGCAATTTCACCAAGGTTTGCCGGCCGGCGCGATCACCCTTGGCGAGCTCGATACCGCCTGCTTCTCAACCGCCAATCCATGTCTGACGACAGTGCGCGGCGCACAGATCATAGCTTCGTTGGAACGCGGCCTGGATCCGGCCATATCGCAGGTAAAGCATCACGGATTTCGAGGATCGCTTATTGGTATTCCACAGATCAGCGGCCTGGTGGTCGAGTATGATCCAGATGCAGAGGTGGGCCAACGAGTGAAGCGAGTCTTAATCCAGGGTCAACCACTGGAACCAAGCCGCAGTTACTCCCTCGCCCATACCGATGCCGAGATCGGATCCAACGTTGGCTATCTTGTAATAGACGAATCACAGTCCACGAAGCACGAAGTGCCTACCATCGTTCGCGAAGTGATAGAGGAGTATATTGGTCGACATTCTCCGGTTCCTCAGCCAATGGAAGGACGCTGGCTGCGTACTTCCTCGTCGTCTACATAATCTACTCGATACTCCAAGAAGGTTGCCCTGGAAGCATCCCGTTGCTCCGTCTTCGCTTTCGTGCCTTAGCCGCGCCGCTAGTTGCATCTGCACCTCGAACATACTGCCCGGCCTTCTACTGCAAATGAGGCTTACAAATAGGATATTTGCTATCTAGCTGCTAATGCGCTCTAATAATAATTGCCCATCTTTTTGGGGCGATCGATCTACGGCAACAACGAGGATTGTCTAAATTATGACTGACAATATATCAATCCGCCCCGCCCTTGCTGCCGATTCCGACATTGCGGCTTATCTGATACATCTATCAATGAAAGCATTGGCAGATTACCTCTTCGGCCAAAACGACTCATTCGAAGCCAGGAGAATCCTTACTACTCTATTTGCCCAGAAGAGCAACCGGTTCAGCTACCAGTTTACCGATATAGCTGAATCGGGAGACCGGCCGGCTGGCTTGCTGATATCCTATCCCGGCAGAGATATGAACTCACTTGAAATTCCCATGGGAAGACAAATCCTTAAGGCGTTCGGCCTGGCAAGATCATTCCGTTTCATACGAAATGCGTTACCGCTTATCTCGGTGAAGGAAGCCGAAACGGACGAGTTTTTTATTAATAATGTGGCTGTCCTCCCCGAATTTCAGGGACAGGGTATTGGCACCAGACTACTAGCCCATGCCGAGAAGAAGGCAAAGGCGGCCAATCTCGGCAAGTGCTCTCTAAGCGTGGAGATTGGAAACGAGCCAGCGAGTCGTTTGTACCGACACTTGGGTTATCAAGTTATTGAGACTTTCGAAATAGATCAATTGAAGCGGCGCATCGGCTTTGATGGCTTTCATCGAATGGTAAAGATACTTAGTTGATATTTTCTTTCGGTCTTTCTCTAGTATACTTCTTCGAATGCCTGATATATCCACCGGCTCGATTTTAGGCTGAAGGCCAGCACAATTTCGTTTCGTCAAGTTATTCCATCTTCCCGTGCGAGGAGGCGAAAAATGCTCTTTTTGAAAGATCCTTTTTTTTGGGCCCTAATAGGAATGTTCGGTCTCTTAGGCGCAGCCGCCATCTCAAGTGGCAAGAGAACGAGAATCGGCTCATTAGTGGGTTTTATCACTATGCTGCTTTTCGCTTTAGGACAGCTCATGCTTGTGCTTCCTTGGTGCCCTCAACCGCGTTTTGATGTTGGAGACTTGTATTCGACTATCGGCTGCATTATCTTGGTAGGGGCAGCGGTTCTCGGTATTCTCGCCCTGCGAACCAGCCCACTCGAAACAGTAGACATGAAAGTGGAATTCAAGACCACCGGCCTGTATGCGGTAATTCGAAATCCAATCTATCTGGCAGAAATCCTGCTCGCTTTTGGTCTGGCTATCTTGTTTGGCTCGATTATCGGAGTGGCGATGATTCCGGCATGGTGGACAGGTATCCTCTTCGTCATCATGATCGAAGAACAGCGCCTGGAGCGTGAACTGGGACAGCCCTATTTAACCTATAAGAACCGCGTGCAAGGTCGAATGATCCCGGGGCTGATGTTCGGAAGAAAAAAGCATAAACTTGCATATCCCTTTAGAAATATG
>DAOVFE010000027.1 GCA_030673085.1 Anaerolineales bacterium
CGTTTCTACGAAGATCCAGCCACTCGCGCATTGGCTCTGGAATCAGGTGAGGTTGACATCCTGGGTGAAATCCCGCCAACTGATGCTCGCCGTCTGGCCGACGATCCGCGATTCTCCCTTTACCGAGTATCGATCCCTGGTCAACCGCTTCAACTCTTATTTAATACTCAGCAGCCCCCCACCGATTGTGTGGATGTCCGCGCTGCATTAATCCTGGGGGTAGATCGGGCCACCATTGTAGAGACGCTCTTTGGCAATTATTCTCCGGTAGCGCAGAATGCACTTTCAGCCGATGTATATAGCTTCACACCCGCCCGAAGCCTGCTTGAATATAATCCCGAAGCGGCAAATGCTTTACTCGAACAGGCCGGCTGGATAGCGGACAATAAAACAGGACAGCGCTATCGTGATGGAACGCCAATGCAGATAAAGATCGTCGTTCCTCCTTGGGGCTTCAGTCCTGAGGTCGGACAGATGATTCGGGCTGCCTGGGATATGCTCGGCATCGACGTGGCTCTCCAGGTCGCACCTGGATTTGGCCAGCTTAAAGAAATCCAATCAAGCGGTGTATATAATGCAATCAGCATTAACTTTGCCGGCACTGATCCCGATTTACTGCGATCCTTCTTTTATAGTGGGGGTTTGTATAATTGGTCACAATATGAGGATAACAAACTAGATCACTGGTTGGATCAGGCGGCGCACATGTTGCCGACTGATACAGGCCGAGAGATCCTTTACCAAAAGATCGACAACCTCATTCAAGAACAGGCATTGATTCTGCCCATCCGTTACTATGTCAATCTCGTCATCGCCAGGAGCAACATCGATGGGCTTCGATTCTCGGCGGACGGATGGTATCCCTTCCTGATCGAACTGCAATGAACGCAATAGTCTCAATAGCCCACAGAACATTTGAGGGATTGCTCACTGCCTGGGCCGCAGTAACTATTACCTTCTTTGCTCTCAGGCTTGGCTCGGGGGACCCAACTGCCAGCTTGCTTTCACAGGGGCTTGCCACTCCAGAGCAGGTAGATGCATTACGTCATTCATTGGGCTTGGATACCTCTTTGCTTTCTCAGTATTCATCCTTCCTAATCGGACTGATATCCGGCGACCTTGGCCATTCTCTCTATACCGGAAGGCCTGTTTCCCGTACTATTTCTGAGCAGCTCACGCCTACTTTAGAGCTGGCGCTTTTAAGCCTGGCTATCATGCTCCTTATTGGGTTGGCCTTAGGAGTTCTTGCGGCCTGGGATGAAAAAAAACCGATTGGACGTATCGCAGCCTATCTTTCTGATTTAGCCACCTCCCTGCCGGTCGCATTCACTGGGATCCTCGCAATATATGCACTCAGCCTCGTATTGCAATTATTGTCTGGTAATCCTTTCCTCTTGCGTTTAAAACACCTATTTCTCCCAGCTTTAGTTCTGGGTTTCGCGCTGTCAGGAGGTTTAGCTCGCATCATTCGCACGAGCCTTCTTCAAACATTGCAGCAACCTTATATCCTGGCAGCTAAAGCCCGTGGCTTAGGAAGAGGATTCCGTCTTCTATGGCATGCCTTGCGACCTGCTCTTCCCCCCGCAGTATCTCTTACTGCACTGGAAGCAGCTTTTCTTTTCAGTGGAACAGTAATTATCGAAACTGTCTTCTCTCGTCCCGGCCTGGGCAGGCTTCTTGTATCTTCCATTTTGCATGCAGATTACCCCATCACTCAAGGACTAGTCGCTCTCTCGGCGCTGTTCTATACGGCAAGCCAAATACTCGCCGACATCACAGCTTTGTTGATTGACCCACGCTTACGGAGAGAAGAATGAGACTCCATCTGCGGCAGCGACTTTCAATAGTCTGGTTAGCGCTTATGATCATCCTTTCTCTAGCAGCGCCGCTTCTTGTTCAGCATGATCCACTGCAGCCCGTAGCACCACCGCTAAGCCCACCTAGCCGCAACTTGCCTTTTGGAGCAGACAATCTTGGACGGGATTTATGGTCGCGGATCGCTTTTGGCGGGCGCCTAACCCTAAGTGCTTCTTGCTTGTCTGCTGTGATCACATTGCTATTTGGCGGGTTTTTCGGCCTGCTGGCAGCTTATGTAGAAGGACGGCTTGAACGGGGTATATTATGGTTTATGAATGCACTATTGGCTATTCCGGGATTATTACTGGCTATGCTGCTCATTACGGTAATGGGCCCAGGCTTGCCTACAATTATTCTTGCCGTCGGTGTTGGCGGAGCGCCGGGTTTTGCCCGTCTAGCAAACAGCGTAGTTCATTCCATCCAACAATCTGACTTTATCGAGGCTGCCAAAGCCCTCGGTGCGGATCGAGGCTGGATTCTCCGTTATCACATCCTGCCGAACGTGAAAGCTCATCTACTCTCTTTTGCTACCACCTATTACGCCTGGTCGTTTCTTGGCATCACTACCCTCGCGTTTCTGGGTTTCGCTGGAGATCCGTCTATCGCCGAATGGGGGGTCTTGCTTAATTCCGGCCGTTCGCATCTAATTGACGCTCCATGGCTTATCCTTTGGCCGGGGTTGGCGATCAGTTTGACAATTATTTCGGTCCACAGCCTGGGAGATTGGTTGGCATCCGATGTTCAGTTTAGAGCAGATAAATTGACGAAACAATGCTAAATCTGTTATCCTAGCTTTCCATGAACACTTTCTTGGTGCTGGTAATCTCTGCTCTAGCTCTTGACTTCATCAATGGTGTGCACGATAGCTCAAACATTGTCGCCACCGTTATTTCATCCCACGCTATTCGACCACGAACTGCATTGACAATTGCAGCCATTGCCAATTTTTGTGGTCCGTTTATCTTTGGCGTTGCGGTTGCCAATACTGTGGGCGCGGATCTTCTGGACGCCAGCGCATTGAATGAGATGGCTATCATTTCAGCATTAATCGCGGCCATTCTCTGGAACCTTTTCACCTGGTATTTGGGAATCCCTTCCTCGTCATCACATGCAATGCTGGGTGGCTTATTAGGATCGGCTGTGCTGGCCGCAGGCTTGGAAGTCGTCAAGATGCATGGATTGATTGTAATAATTCTCTCACTGCTAATTTCGCCCATTGTCGGCATGTTAGCCGGATATTTCGTTATGAAATTCACACTTTGGGCAGCCAGCAGCGCTTCTCCAAAGATCAACAACTTCTTCCGTGGCGCTCAACTTATCACTCTGATTGGACTCGGTTTAAGCCATGGATCGAACGATGCTCAAAAAACAATGGGGGTTATTACTCTGGGGATGGTGACCTGCGGTATATTGGATTCATTTATAGTCCCGAACTGGGTAATCGCCGCTTGCGCCGGCATGATCGGGCTTGGAACGATGTTTGGCGGCTGGCGGCTGATTCGCACTCTGGGAGGAAAGATTTACCGTATTCGGCCAATTCATGCTTTCTGCTCTCAAGCAGCCGGAGCTGGCATTATCCTTGGATCAGCTTTGCTCGGCGGCCCAGTAAGCACGACCCAAGTAATGAGCTCTTCAATTATTGGCGTTGGCGCTGCCGATCGAGCAAATAAAGTCCGCTGGCACATCCTTAAAGAAATGGCATACGCCTGGCTATTTACAATCCCGACAACCGCCCTCCTTTCAGCGCTTATCTATTTAGCCCTGCAGCATTTCTAATTGCCGCTTGTGATCTGACCACTAGCAATCTAAATATCTTTCCCCATCTCTCCTATTTATTAGTTGCATCTTGTTCAAGCCATCTTCGCACAAAATCAAGAATCGCGCTCTCTACATCTGGCCTTGATTCAAACCAATGGATTTGCGGATCATCCGCTTTAAACCAATTGGATTGGCGTCGTACGAAAACCCGGCTGGCTCGTCTTATTAATTGCACCGCTTCCTCTAGCGTTATTTCCCCCTGTAGATACTCCACTATTTGCCGATACCCGATTGCTGACATCGCCGGCACATCCGGCGGTACGCCCTGCTCAAGTAGATCTTGAACTTCTTCAACCAACCCATCCTTTAACATCCGATCAATGCGGACGTCGATTCGAGCATAAAGCTCTCCTCGCGGTAAAGTCAAACCGATTCGCAGAATCCTGAAAGGCGGAGGTTGTTTCCGGCGCAGAGTGCTTGGAAGTTTCCCGGTTGATTCGAATATCTCCAGAGCACGGATAACGCGACGTACATTACGGGCATCAATGCACTTCGCCATTTCTGGGTCTACTTGTGCCAGTCTTTGATGCAAAGCTTGAATTCCCTGTTCATCAGCAAAGGCTTGCAGCTCCAGGCGCACTTGATCATCCGCCGGCTGTGACGGCGGATCCCATCCCTCCAGCAACGCAGTTATATATTGCCCTGTCCCGCCAACAATCAAGGGAAGGCGCCCTCGCTTATGAATCTGAGTGATAGCTTCAAACGCAGCTTTACAGAAT
Organism: Anaerolineales bacterium; assembly: GCA_030673085.1. Classification (GTDB taxonomy): domain Bacteria; phylum Chloroflexota; class Anaerolineae; order Anaerolineales; family E44-bin32; genus JAFGNH01. The sequence continues at coordinate 4,395 of DAOVFE010000027.1, forward strand.
CGAGCCAAACTCCAAGAAACATCTGGATCAGCCACATCGATGAGATGATGGGGAACACGCATGCGTTCTTCAACCGTTGGCTTCGCTGTCCCGATATCCATTCCGCGATAGAACAAGCGGGAATCAGCCGAGACTATCTCGCCATTTAAAGCCTCGGCCAAGACCAAGGAAAGAGCCGTCTTGCCAACGGCTGTGGGGCCAATCAGCGCAATAACCGGAGGGAGTTGCTCAGAAGTCATGAGTTAGACTCACCCTCGAGCGCATTTTTATAGTGATCAAATCTGATGATCTGGCCGGATGGCTTTGCTTCAATGGCGATCACATCGATACGCCAATCCTGGTCACTGATCTTGTGTTCTTGCAGATAGGCAAGCGACGATTCAATCAAATGACGTTGCTTCGCTTTTGTAAGCGCTTCTTCTGGCCCACCGTAAGCACTGGATGTTCGAGTCTTAACTTCAACAAAAACAATCACATTTCCATCCAGAGCCACCAAGTCCAAGTCTCCATATGAGCTGCGCCAATTGCAATCTCGAATGTCATACCCCTGGGCTTCGAGATACTTATAAGCTAAATTCTCACCCCATTTTCCGATTGCGTGAGATCTCATTGGAATTGATCCTTGATTCGCCCTTCTTGACCGTTGCACCCTAGAATACCAAATTATTGCCTTAGATTATTGCTGCATGCGCATTTATTTACTCGTCTCTTTCGCTATTTGGACATTTGCCAATTGATAGGCAATGAATCCATTCTTGCTATCGAATTCAATGCGCTCAATCAATCCGCACGCGCCAACAAGAGGCAGATTGGAATATTCCAATCCTATCTTGCCATTATTAGGTCGTCAAGCGACCTCCCCTTTTAAAGCAATAATGATCTATGGTAGACTGAATCCGTTTGAGTTGTTGAGACAACGCAAGATTCATAGTTATACAATTGCCGAGCGAGCGGATAATTTGCATGCATTTGGCCAGACCCAGGTCAATCTGCGATCCGGCAATGAAACCGGATTGTCTAAAGTAGAATACCCAGCCTCCGCTCATTTGGCTACCTCGGCAGGAAATATATTTATGATTGTACTGAAAAATCCCAAATGCGAGAAAGTAGACGGCATGTTCGCAATCATCTATGCCTCAGACGAGGAATAAGCCGAAGTGTATGAGGTATAGTAAGGAAACCTAATGAAAGCTGAAATTATCACCATCGGAACCGAGCTCCTGCTCGGAGAAATTGCAGATACAAATACTTGTGTCATTGCACGTGCGCTGCGCGATATCGGAGTAAACCTATTCAGAACCACAACGATAGGCGACAACCCAGAGCGCATTACGCATGCAATCCGTGAATCCATCCATCGAGCCCAAGTCATCATTACCACCGGCGGATTGGGCCCTACGGTAGATGATCCAACCCGGGCTGCCGTAGCATGCGCGCTTGATCTCTCCCTCGAATTTAAACCCGACCTTTGGATAGAGATTCAGAGATATTTCAACCGTCTTGGCCGGACTGCCATGCCAAACAATCGCCGCCAGGCTTATCTCCCTCATGGCGCAATCCCAATCCCAAATACGGTTGGCACTGCTCCAGGCTTCATCGCAGAAACCGATCAAGCCATTGTAATCTCACTCCCGGGTGTCCCTGCCGAGATGCAAGTTCTGCTAGTGAAAAGCGTTCTTCCTTATCTTCAATCAAAATTTAAGCTACATGAAGTAATCAAATCTCGGATCGTCCGGACTGCAGGGATCGGCGAATCCATAATAGACAATCGTATTGACGATCTCGAGCATCTGGAAAATCCTACTGTAGGGCTTGCCGCCCATGCCGGTTGCGTTGATATTCGAATTGCCGCCAAAGCTGATAACGAAGATCAAGCCAAATCGATGCTCGATACGATTGAAACACTTCTTCGAGAACGGCTTGGTGATAAGATCTATGGCGTCAATGATGAAAGCCTTAAAAAAGCGGCTATAGACGCAGTTACCAAACGCGATTGGCATCTGGCGGTAATCGAGAGCGGCACATCCGGCGCGCTTGCTGCAGCCCTTTCAACCGATCCGGATAGCTTTTCTGGAGGCGTCATTCTCCGCAAAGGCTTGAGTCTAGAGCAGCTTGACACAAATCTAGGGAAATTTAGAGCTATATTTGCGGCGGAAGTTTGGATTGGCATTGTATTGAACCATTCCAAAAAAGAATATGAGCTTGGGATCATTCTGCATAGTCCGGACGGCACGCTGCGTCAGGATTCTTCCTTTGGAGGACCACCCGAAAGCGCCAATCACAGAGCCGCTAATATTGCCCTTGATTTCCTCCGCCGAAAAATCTAATTAGCAAGTCTGTAAAGGAGAGCGCTGAAAAAGAGAAAACATAGTCTACACTTTAGAATGATAGCTCTCAGCCAGAACACTGAAGTGAAGAATCCCCGCCGCAATTGATGGTATCTGCCGAAGGGTATGGGGTTTTCTGGCTTTCTCCAATTAATATCTACTCATTAAATGTATAATAAATATACTTATATGCAATGCTCTCACAGGTGCAATTTACTCTTTAGACCTCATTGTGGTACAGATGTACCCTTCAGCAAGAGCTGCCGAAACCCTAAAATGAGGTTAGCAACCAAAGTTATATTACCGATCTAGGAATGCTTGCAAACAGCGACTTTTGTTCACGAGCATTTATGGAATCGGTATGGAGGAAGTAATAACAAATGGGAGCAATAAGAGCCCCAGACAAGCGGAGATGGCCGACGAAACGCTGGTTATTCACCATAACCCAGATTGCTTCTGCAAGCTTACTCGTCCAAAGCGTTGTGGTAGCATCGCCTATCCGGCCCATAAGATCTCGCTTGACGCCTCAACAGCCTGAGCTTTTTTCAGCTACGGATGATGGAATCGCCCGCGTTTGGGCCATCGATGATGGAGAGAAGATCCTGCGTGATGATCTCAATCATCCTCTTTCTTCCGACCCCAAGAATCCGGTTTGGGACGGAGAAACCATCCAAATTTTCGGCGCCCGCAATGAGGTCGTCGCCTTTCAATTGATCCTTCAAGCCAATGCTTCCGGAGCTAAAGAGATCGATGTGCAGATCAGCGATTTGCTCAACGGTCAGACTGCAATTCCTGGTTCAAATACTGGCTCTGCGGATCCGTTCGATTATGTTGGTCGATCGATTGAGCTTTTCACTGAACATTATCTTCATGTTGAGAATCGAAGCTCGGGAGGAAATGCATGGGCGCCGACGGCAAAACCCATATCAAATTATTTGGGCTGGGTCCCCGATGCTTTAATACCTTTTTCCGCTTTACCCGACCGCGGTGGTGCGCCTTTTTCTATTGGCGCAAACCAGAATCAGGGAGTCTGGGTAGATATTTGGATTCCCAAAGACGTACCAACCGGTACGTATCAAGGGACTGTTGAAATCTTAGCCAAAGGACATACCCACGCTTTGATTCAAATTAAGCTTGACGTATTCAACTTCACTCTCTCAGATGAAACCCACCTCCACAACATGTTCGGCTTTGACAATGCCAGCTTATCACATCGCCATGGCGTAGAAGCTGAAAGCGCTAAGTATTATGAGATCGAAGCCCGGTACCACCAGATGGCACACCGCCATCGATTCGATCTGGTTCGGCCAGTTCACAGCCTAACGAAAATGGATGAATTTCATAAGTTCTATCTGACTGGCAAGCTTTATACTAAAGCTTATGACTACGACGGACCGGGTTATGGAATCGGGAATACAACCTTCTCCATCGGACTTTATGGCGCTGTACCTCAAGAGTATGGAGGCTCCATCAGTGATACATACGAGGAGTTATGGTGGGCCGGCTCGGACGCCTGGGCTGAGTGGTTTCAAACAAACGCTCCCCAGGTTGATATTACTAAATATCTCTTTCCGGATGAGCCTGAAACGAACAACCAATTTAGATGGATTAAACGCCAGGCGCGCTGGTCTCACAGCAATCCTGGAATCGGCCATACAATTCCTACCTACGTTACTCATTGGATCGACTCCGAATACCAAGTGTCAGTCGATTTTTGGTCAACTCCTGCCAACTTCGCTCATCCACAGAGTGTAGCCGGCACCAATCCGGATGACATCATCGCCGAACGCGAGGCCGGAAAACGATGGGCTTTCTATAACGGCTACCGCCCAATCACCGGTACGCAAGTGATGGACGCCGATGCAATCGAATTCCGCGTTATCCCCTGGATCGCATGGAAGTACGATGTTGACCAGTATTTCTATTGGATGACTAATTATTGGAATGATTGGCGCAACAGTAAAAAGAACAATAACGTCTTCGTCGATCCACAAACATCTGAATTCAGCCGTATGGGATGCGGCACTTTTTTCTACCCTGGGCATGATGTAATTTTCCCAGACCAGGATCGAGACCTACCAGGCCCGATATCGTCAATCCGGATGAAAAATTGGCGTCGGGGAATGCAGGATTATGAATATCTCTGGCTGGCAGAGCAGCTCGGATTGAAGGATGATGTCGTTAAAATAGTAGACCAAGCAGTGCCTGCCGCCTTATGGGAAGCAAATCTAGGCAGCAATATCTCATGGCCCGATCATGGATATGGATTCGAGCGCTATCGCCGGGAATTGGCTAATTTGATTTCCTCACATACGGAACAGCCACTTGAACAACCTCTATTAGAAATGTGCGGCTCTTCATCTATTCAAGATGATCCTTCGAGATTGCCTGCTTCTATAGATATCACTCCCTCATTTATTGATGTTGCAATTGATAATCCATTCTTCCCTCACATTGAAGCGCTATATCAAAGCGGATATACATCTGGCTGCCAGACTGAACCGGCTAAATTCTGTCCAAATCAGCCTATTACCCGAGTAGAAATGGCCATATTGCTTGAACGGGAGCTTCATGGGCCTGATTTTATCCCTACCCGACCTACGGCGTATCACTTTCGCGATGTTGGGGTAACGACTTGGGGTTCGTATTGGATTGAACAATTCTATCGTGATGGTTTTACTCGGGGCTACCGCAGCTATCTGCCAGTCTTCGGCGGAAATGATGCTCTCGCGCGCGCTGACGGTGCAGTATATGTCCTCAAAGCGCTCCACGGGCCTGGATACTCTCCTTCAGCCAGAGAAACTAGTTTCATCGATGTCGCTTCCAACTCCTGGTATGCCAGTTGGATCACCGAAGCCTATACTGCCGGGCTTATCCTTCCCTGTGAAGCTGATGAATCGATGAAGTTCTGCCCCAATGATCCATTCACCCGCGAAGACGCCGCGTATGGTCTAGCCGAAGTAATGGGAATTCCTGCCTCGAACGCTCGCTAAAAGATTCCCCTGCATGAGTTTGGAAAAAACCAAAATCACTATAGCCTTTATCGGAAGATATGTTTACATTCCCCCATTGAATAAACTGAATAAATATCAATGGACTCCAACCCAATAATCTCTCTTGAAATGGCTCAAGCGATATATGGAACAATCTTGCACCAGTTGGGAATATTTACTGAACCCGCTGTGGCATTCTCGTTCCGCCTCTGCATAATCAACTATTATGTCTCTATAGAGATTAAATAATCACTTCTACCGTCTATCCACTTGCAACAGTGCTTTCGCAACGATCAAATTGCTTAGGTAGTCTCAAAACGCTTAACACTTTAATTATTAAGGCATCTATATCGCGTCTTCAAAGCAGCATTTTGAGAAATGGAAACTTTTCGCCTGCCAGCCGGCTGCAGCCCTTGCAGATCTCTCAGAACTTGCTAAAATACATTAGCGCTATAAGCGGCCGAAGAAAGCGGGTGTAGCCAAGTGGTAAGGCAGTAGCTTCCCAAGCTACCATTCGTGGGTTCGAGTCCCATCACCCGCTCCTGAAAGAAAATATGCTCGCCCCTTTATTGGAAAGCGCCTTCCATTATGATTGATGGAAGGCGCTCTTATATACACACTGCCGCCGGAGAGTGTGCCCGTATTTGGGTTGTATCCCAACTTGCCTGGCATTAAAAATCCCCTCTCTCGAGCGGCCATTGATTCGCCCCGATTCCAATCTACGGGCAAAGATCGATCTATCCGGCAGGATCTGCGATCGATATGGAAGCGATGCTTGCCGGGATCTCGGGCCAGGTTTCGCGAGAACTACCATGTGATATCCGGCAACAACTACAGAGTGAGAATAATTTTAATCCGATGCGGGTCCAATGCCATTAGGATAAGCTGCAATCCGCCATAGCTTTCTGCGGGGTTCTTTATTAAAATCCAACAACGATATGCATAA
>DAOVFE010000287.1 GCA_030673085.1 Anaerolineales bacterium
ACCATACCCGCGCCGAAGGATGTGTCTTCTACCTGCGGATGCTACATGGATACGACTACACGCCGCCTGATCCAACCGAGCAAATCTTCGCCGATGTGGCGCTGGACGCCTGGTATGCCAAATGGGTATATGACGCCTATAACGCCGGACTGATCCTTCCCTGCCAGACAGAGCCCGAGCTGCTCTTTTGCCCGGATGATGACCTCATTCGGGATATGGCTGCTTATATGATGGTGCAGGCCAAAGGCGGATTGCCTCTGCCATAGTCCTTAATGTTGCGTCTATCTTGAGGTTATAATTCATGTCGTTATCCTTAAAATATCAATTCTATGGCGAGTGGCAGGTGAAGAACCGCGATGATATTTATTTGCAGGGATTTATCACGGGAAATGATATGCGTTTGAGAGCCTTCTACTCTGGAGGAACAGAGCTTTGACCCGATTGCCCCGCCGGATAACTTGCGCTAGTATAGGACGAAAGCCTGGCATGAGTAGCGGGATAATTTATGTATTTAAAGCCCTTCATCGGAATAACCTATATCCAAAAGCTCAGTTCGGGCAAATATACCCGAGCATCCAGCGACAAAGGCTAGCTAAATGAAATACAAGCATAGTCTTCTAGTTCTGCCAATATTTTTCTTATCTATGAGATTTACTTATGACATTAATCCGTCAGCCGATTTGACTCACGATTCGGCCTGGACGTCGGGCTACTCAGAAGCATGCATCAACATTAATCAGCTCGGCGACCCTTCCCTCCAAGAGAGTTTTTCAGATATTCAATCAAATACCTATCCTAATGCCGGAATCGATAGATGCCCCCAGAAATATGAAACTCAGGTCGAACAGTCATTAAAGTATTGGCGACCATTTTCATACCAAAGAACGGCGCAGATAGCCGCACTGGCTTCAGAAGATCAGAATCCAATCCTGCCTCTCTTCTTTCCTCTTAGCAGTTCTTGGCCTTCCCAAATAATGCCTGTCGATTTGGAGACGCTATTATTATCCGATGGCCAATTTGTTTGGGGGACAAACGTTGGCCCTTTCGATATCCGTACCTATCTGGAAGAACACAACTCTGAGCTGGCTGCTTACGCTGATGATATTGAACTCTGGGCCAGTTACACCAGCGTTAATCCTAAAGTCCTTCTGGCGACTCTCGAGACAGACCAACACTTCGTCAGCGCACTTCCGTCTGATTACACGCCAGCGGAAGTCCGCAATACAATCGCAGACACGTCAACCAGCCTGGCCCTCGCCTTTTATGAATATTTATATACTTGGGGAACCCGCAAGTCGCCTGCTTATCAGGCAGGCCCGTTTGTGGAGCCAGCGGTGACTTTTGCCGATGGCACAGCAGCCCAGTTAAGCCCCGATCTATCTTCCGGTACTTTTGCCATCGCCGCTGTGCTGGCCGATTCAAGTGAGCTAGACGCCTGGCTGCAAGCAACCTCTACTCAGAATCCGGATGGCTTCTCACAGGTCTTTGGCGCTATGTTTCCTGAAACCGATCCGCTCAATACTTCAAACGACATTGATCCTCCCGCCTCTCCCCCGGACGATCTCCTACAATTTCCATTCCCGCTGGGAGATATCTGGTATTTCAACGGCCCTCATAGCTGGAATGGCGGTTCTTCACCACCGCCGTACTCGTCCATGGACTTTTACTCCGGTGGGGGAACATGTGATAATCCGCCGGATCTGTACTCAGTGGCAGCGGCCTACGGGGATGTATATCGTCCAGGCGGTTATACTTGCTGGCTGGAAATCGATCATGGGGATGGCTGGACGACCAGTTATTATCACCTGCGCGACACCTACAGCGGCGGTCTCATGGGACAAAATGGCAGTCTGGGAAAGATCGGCTGTGAGGTTTGCGCCGGGGGTTTTGCCACCGGCCCGCACCTTCACTTCAGCTTGAAATATAATGGGGCCTATATCAGCCTTGAGGGCATTAAACTATCGGGCTGGACAGTTCACGTAGGGCCAACGCCATATGATAGCGGATACATCGAACGCGATGGCGAAACTCTCGAGCCTTATGACCTGGTGATGAACGATTATCACATTTACTTCGAACGGGAAGAGCAATCACTGCGATTTTACGGCAATGGCAGCGACGATATTGACCGGGTAAAGATTCGTCTTGATAATCCACCTCGGCCAGCAGATATTGGAGCGAATGATTTCACCGTCGAATGGTGGATGAAAGCCAATCCAGACGAAAACGTCTCCGAAAGCTGTACTCCCGGCGATGATAATTGGGTTTATGGAAATTCGATTTTTGATCGTCGTCTATATGAACAAGCGGATGAAGGCGAGTTTGGAATCTCATTGGCCGATGGACGAATCGCATTTGGAGTAAGCCGCGGCGTTGAAAGCCAAACTATCTGCGGAAGCGCCAGCGTCGCCGATGGCGATTGGCATCATATCTCTATTACTCGCAATCTTGAGGGGACCATGCGCATTTTCATCGATGGCCAGATTGATGCTGAAGGCATCGGTCCAGGTGGTGATATCAGCTACACGGATGGTCGCCCAGCAAGCCATTATAATGACACTTTTTTAGTAATCGGCGCCGAGAAATTTGACACCGACAATCCGATCTACCCTTCCTTCAGCGGCTGGATAGATGAAGTGCGGCTTTCCAAGACGATTAGATACGTATCGAATTTCACCCCTCCAGACGCTCAATTTATCACCGATGATTATACAGTAGGTCTCTACAGCTTCAATGAAGGCGTCCATAATACACTTTGGGATACTTCGGGAGCCTATTCCGGGCCAAGCAATGGCAGCCGCCGTTATGGAGGAAGCCCGGCTGGTCCCGAACGGAGCAACGATACACCCTGGGAGATACAGCCGACCGCCACGCCAACGCTGACTTCGACCGCAACCGAAACCGCGACTACAACAGCCACCAGCACTTCTACGCCAACTGAAACACCGATATCCACCAGCACCCCGACGGTTACTGCAACCGCAACCGCTACAACCAACAGCACCCCGACGGCTACTGCAACCGCAACCGCTACAACCA
>DAOVFE010000261.1 GCA_030673085.1 Anaerolineales bacterium
TGTAGCTGACCGGGGCTTTGCCCCGAGGGTAAGCGGCGCAATTTTTCTTGAATGGTCACGGGCAAAGAATGTTTATGGGCAAAGCCGCCCCGGCAGCTAAGCCCCACGTTAGCCAGCCCCACCATTCCTGAGTAATACCCTGCTGCTTGGGAGAAAGGCCTTGGCATTACAGCGCGGCAACACGAAGGTGCTTCTAATAGCATTCGGAGTGGCCATCCTAATGCTGGTGACTGGACTAGTCTTGTCGCACTCGTTGAAAGAGAGACAGCCCATCAGCATAGATGAACTATGGAGTATGCAATACGAGGGAACAGGACTTGAGGGTAAGACAGCCGTTGTTAGAGGAGATACCATATTTGACCCTCATTCCGATTTTCGTTTCAATGCGCTCTATCTGGTAGACACCCAAACACCCTCTGAACGTCGAGACCCTGCGTACGCCTTTTGGTTCGGGATTAGAATTGATGACATTTCCTGCGAGACTGGTGAGAGCGCGGCGACCTGGGTCTGTCAACCGTTTGACCCCAGCCAGACTACAGCCTTTGAATTCAAGGGGACTATACACCTAACCCAAGTGGGAAAGCGACCAGTTATATGGCTATCAGATATAGATTTTGAGCATTCGCGCCAACTAGTAGATGGAATCTGGCAATCTATTCCATTAGGTGAGTTTGAGATTTCAATAGCGGAACGGGATTAGGCCAAACAGAGACCAGGGCTGGCTAACCCCCATTGGAGCCGACTGCGCTCCGCGCGTGCACAGCGGCGGCGACACGCGCTTTTAGTGGGTCCTATTGCGGAGGCTCTAGCCCGCATCCGCGCGGCGGCTCAATTTCGCCGTTAGCGGGCCTTATTTAATCCTCTTATTATGTGAGCTTAATTGACACGAGAAAATAATATGGCTATAATATAGCCAGACTATAGCCATATGCGTTACGAAATAATCTTTTCCCGTGAAGCAGCTGACGATTTCAAAAGGCTCTCTGCGCGAGAGCGTGCAACGGTAAGAGATGCGATCGAACGCCATTTGAGGTATGAGCCTGGAATGGTAAGTAGGAGTCGTATAAAGCGATTAAGAGAAATGGAGCACCCACAATACCGGCTCAGAGTTGGAGATATCCGTGTCTTTTATGACATTCAAAAAGAAGTTGTAGAGGTTCTTGCGATTGTTCCAAAATCAAGGGCAGCTGAATGGTTGGAGGATGCAGGAGGGTAAAAATGAAGCGTGTACCGCTATCTGAAGTAAAGGACCAATTGTCGAAGTACCTCCGATTAGCCAATAAAGAGGAGATTGTAATCACGCGTCATGGAAAGCCAGCCGGATTGCTGATAGGGTTTAAGAATGAAGATGATTGGTTTGAATATCGACTGGAGCATGACCCTCGATTTCTACGACGAATTGAAGAGGCTCGAGCTAGTCTAAGACGAGGAGAAGGCGTTCCTTTTGAGGATCTTCCTAAATAATTGCGCTTTGTCAGAAATGTGGCCCGCTAACAAATCGCTGAAGCTGACGGCTACACGGCTAGGCCAATAGGCTTGGAGATTGTCGTTTTAAATTCATTGTGCTGGTAATCCGATTGAAGTTCGCCGCAGCTTAGCTCAACCGTTAGGTGGCAAAATTCAATAACTTTAGTTTTTGTAGATAGAGGTTGAGGATGGCAGTAAATCTTGTTGAAATCGATATATTATCAACGCTTCGTTTTTTTGACGAGGCGGTGCCCTCTAGCCACTATCATGCTACCGCAATTGTTGCGGTAGCTGGCGAAGATATGGCTGCAGGGTTGCTTTCGCATTACTTGCTCGAACAAGGGCTAGAGGTTGAAGTGCTTCCGGATCGCTGTACACAAGGCACAAAAAGAGGTGTTCGCCTTGACAGATGGATTCGTACTAGCCGAAGTGGCGCAGTCAATTACTATCAGGTGGAAATAAAAAATTGGTCGGCTCATGCAATTGGCGGTAGAGTTCTTAAAGTTGATGCATCGTCTGATGAGATTAAGGCACACAAGATTGAAAGATGGCAGAAAGAGTGGAACGGTTCTACATTTCGCAAGAAAGGTATAAGAAAAGTCCTTACTCCAATGAAACCGCCTGCGCCAAACAATAGAGTAGAGCCCATGGCAATTTATTGGGATGCTATGCATCCGACTGGGAAGAGTGAACCATTGTTCTCTGTTGATATTGAGAATCCTCATTTCCCTCGCGTATGGATCTTTTCAATATCGGCTTATTTTCGTGAGCTGCTAGCTTCAGGAATTCGCAAGGTTAAAATTGAAATGAATGACACCGTCGCGCGGTTAAACTGGCTTAATCGCCTTTTTAAATTGCAATAATATTAGTATGCCGCAGAACAACTCGCCAAGCCGTATGAAAAGTCAGGTCGGTGGGGAGCTGGCCCCGAGAATAGTGTTGCTGCACTCAATGCCAACAGACCGCACATTAAAAGCCTTTCAGCACAAAGCGAGGACCAAATGATCACCATCGATCACCATCGGTGTACACATTGTGGCGGCTGCGTGAACGTCTGTCCGGTAGAAGCCCTTACGCTCGACGAAACGCGGTTGGTTGTAAATAGCAAATGCATCGATTGTGGCAACTGCGTGGCCGCATGCCCTTTGGGCGCCCTGCATCTTGCGACTGCTATTAAAGGTCGGCAACATCCAATAAAACGTCATTACGACCTGGTGATAGTCGGAGCGGGGCCGGGGGGATCCACAGCGGCTCAAGTATCCGCCGAGGCCGGGCTTTCAGTGCTGTTGCTGGAAAAGCGACAGGAGATCGGATCGCCGGTGCGCTGCGCCGAGGGAGTGGGCCGCGAACCATTAATATCCCTAATCGAGCCTGACCCCCGCTGGATCGCGGCCGAAATAGACCATGCGGAGATAACGGTCGTTTCAGACAGCGAAGCTCTAACAATGCACGCTCGCGGCGGCCAGGGGTATGTCCTCGAACGGCGAATTTTCGATCGCGTCCTCGCCGAGCGGGCTGCCAAGTCAGGAGCCGAGGTGCGGGTCAAGACCGCCGTCAATGGTCTCCTGATGGAGAATGGCCGGGTATACGGCGTTAGAATTCAAAATGGCGATTTCCTCAGCGGTGCAGGTGAGGTGGAAGTGGAAGCTCAAGTTATAATCGCTGCTGATGGCGTCGAAGCACAGGTTGGACGCTGGGCCGGATTGGATGTGCAACTCGCATTGAAGGACATGATGGTCTGCGCCCAGTATCTACTGGCCGGGATCGATATTGATCCGACATGCACCTATTATGTGATCGGACATGAACTGGCTCCGGGCGGTTATGCCTGGATCTTCCCAAAAGGCGAGGGTAAGGCCAATGTAGGATTGTGTGTACAGGCCGATTTATGGCAGCGCAACTATTCACATTCTCAATCGAGCGCCCATGAAATAGTAGGGGATGGAAC
>DAOVFE010000237.1 GCA_030673085.1 Anaerolineales bacterium
ACAAATCTGGCTGGCCACGTAAGTCAAGCAGAGCCGGGAAACCTGCCACGCCTATACAAACACCTACCGCCCCCCTTCGCCAAGCGCGCCCATGAGAATCAATAATCAGAACCCCAATATCAGCGTTAGTAATTTCCTTTAACCGAGAACATATCATCCGGGCGGAGGTATCCGGGTCTTTGGGTAATGTTAGCACCCATTCGCCAGCCCCACTTTCTTCAGCCGCCACATTGGAATGATCGATACCCGCATTGGCACAGATAAAGCCGAGGCGATGCTCCACAATAATCAGCCCCGGTCGCTTTCTCAGAATCCGCCGGCTTTCATGCAGAATGACTTCAACCAGACGAGCATCTTTCTCGGTTTCGCCGGCCAGTTGAAACGCCCTGGCAGAAGGTTCGATCTGTTCCAAATTGATCAAACAGCCTTCCGCCTTGGAGACCACCTTTTGAGTCACGACCAATACATCCCCGGACTCTAAATGTATATCCGCCCGCCCTAATGCAAGCTCGATCAATTGGCTAAGGTCATCTCCGGGCCGCACCAGCCCGATACCCGTTAACGCAGTCAAGATTAGATAGGCTGTCATTACCCTTATTACGCCTGCGTCTCTTTTGGCACTCCGGTGATTCGGATCCCTGCACCTTTGATTTTATACAGCTTATTAATTCCAATCAAAACCGAGGTCATGCCTTCAATTACTACTGCATTCTGAATCGGACCAGCATCCCACCCCACCAGCCCAGCGGCTTTAACCAACTGCAAGACCTGTTGGCGTGCACCTTTTCCATTCCCACAAACGAGTACATCGCAGGCAACAGCCTCTTTGCCGATCAAATGCTCATGCGAGATATTCTGAAATGCGGCAACTACCTCAACTCCATCTCCAAGGATTTCCTGCGCTTCTTGAGCCGCACTTCCTGCTGGGGGCATATGGACGACCGACACATTCGGAGGGACAAGCGGGACGGTTACATCGACCAGGATCTTTCCCTGCAGCTTATCCTTCAATGCCTCAAGTATTGGCCGGTGAGCTTTATATGGAACAGTCAAGACAGCGATATCTGCTTTCTCGACAACCTCCTCATTTCCAAGGCCTTTAACCACATCCCGGTTCAGAAGTTCATTTACTTCGGCCGCGACTCTCGCAGCCTTTTTGGGCGTCCTCGATCCTATAAGCACAATATAGCCGGACTTTGCCCAACGATAAGCCAGCCCCTTACCCTCCTTGCCGGTGCCGCCGAGGATACCCAACGTTAGTATCAGTCGTTGATTCATATAGCCTCCAGATTGATTACTTTATTGCAGTTAGTCTTCCGGTACATAGCTTTGATAACGCTGCCATGTCTGAGAAGCCAATTCACGCGAGCGCGCCGTAATTTGCTCTTCATCCAGGGTCAGCAATTCTCGATCTTTCATAAGCACTTTGCCGGCAACAATCGTAGTTGTAATCATGGATTCATTAAACCCAAAAATGATATGCCAAGGCAGATTGCCCGTTGTTAGCGGTGTTATTGGATGATAGTCCACGATAATCAGATCGGCAAATGCACCCGGCGCAATTATGCCCAGCGGCGCGTCTGGGAAAAAGACACTAGCAAGATCGCTATTGTTGTAGATAGCCATATCAACTACTGTCGTGCCCGACATCCGCCTTGGATCCCGCCGCCAGACCTTATGCACCAAGTAGGCGGTTTTCCACTCTTCCCACATTGTATTTGAGAATCCGTCATTGCCAAGACAGACAGGAATGCCTAGTCTCATCATTGATTCTACATCCGAAACGCCCACGCCATTGTTCATATTGGATCGAGGCTGGTGAGTTAGCCAGGTGCCGGTTTCGGTCAGCAGCATCATCTCCCTTGCATCGATATGCACGCCGTGAGCAACAATCGTCTTCTTGCCAAGAATCCCATACATATGCAGTCGATCCACGACTCGCATCCCCGACTTGGCAAGGCTATCATATTCATCAACCTCATGTTCGGCGATATGAATATGGAACCCGCAATCCTCGGGGGCGGCATCCCGGCATTTCTCCAGCGTTTCATTCGAAAGAGTCAGGCTGGCATGCAGCCCAAAGCTTGCAGCGATACGTCCTCCAGCGACCTTTTCCCCACGGCAACGCTGGATAAAGCGCACATTCTCGCGTATACCGGCTTGGGCCTTTTGCTCGCCATCCCGGTCCGTAACCTCATAGCAAAGAGAGGCGCGCAATCCAGCCTCTCTAACCGCCTCAGCAATGCCGTCGAGCGAACCTTCAATCGCATTGGGTGAAGCATGGTGATCGATCAAGGTAGTCGTGCCATGTTTTATGGCATCTATCAGGCATACCAGCGCCGAGTAGCGAATATCCTCTTTAGAAAGTGACTTATCCAATGGCCACCAGAGCTTCTTCAGGATCATCGGAAAATCTTTTGGGGCTGCACCCGGAATTGCCATACCACGGGCGAAAGCGCCATAGAAATGGGTATGAGCGCAAATATTGCCCGGCATGACGTACTGTCCGCCGGCATCCAATCTTTCTTCATCTGGGTGGCTGGCTAATAGTTCGGCGCTCGGCCCGATCTCGGCGATCCGTTCATTCTTAATCAGCAATGCATAATCAGCCAGGATTTCGTTGGGCTTGCCCCATGTAATCAAGTGAGCATTAGTGATAAGCATGTCATCTCCTTTCATTAATCAAATACTGTCGGAAGGTTAGGATCGCAATATGCCGCTACCGCATCTTGAATTTGTCGGGGCGTTGTCCGATGCTCCGAAAATGGCTGGGGTAGATCCTCCAACGAGAAATATCCGACCTCGCTGGTTTCCATGCTGGGCTTGATTTCGCCACCAATCGGTTGGCATATAAATACTAGCTTATAAGCATGGAACAGCGATAGTTGATCTTCAATCCGATTGGCATCATACACGCCTACCAGGCGAGTTGCCTGCACTCGTAGGCCGGATTCTTCCTGGGTTTCACGCTCGACCGCATTTCTAGGTCCCTCGCCAACGTCGGCCCATCCGCCAGGTAATGTCCAGCCTCCATCCGCTGCTTCCCGCACCAAGAGAATCCGCATATCGCGATTAAAAACTGCCGCCCTCACGTCAACCTTTGGCGTTGCATATCCTGGCTGAGCGGTAAAAGCGATCAATGCATCCATAGCTTG
This sequence comes from Anaerolineales bacterium, assembly GCA_030673085.1. GTDB lineage: Bacteria > Chloroflexota > Anaerolineae > Anaerolineales > E44-bin32 > JAFGNH01. The sequence goes on from DAOVFE010000237.1 coordinate 3,156, forward strand.
CATATCGCTTCCGTTTGCAATCATATCTGCCGTGATTTCCAGCAGCCTTGATGCCCGTGATCGCTCATACTCATCCTGGGCATAGTGAAATCCAGTTTGAGCTAAAGCCTGAATCTCCCGAGCCCATTTCAGCCATTTCTTCGCCATCTCAGGCATCAGCCACTTCGCCCTCTGCTACCGGTGGATGGACAAGCTAGTTCTGATCGATCATGGATTCCCATAATATCTCCAGCGCCGGCCGCATCATTTTAGTCTTCCGATATGGTTTCCAACGAATCATCATCTTTCTCTGAGGGTCTGGGATCGATTGCGCTTTTCGACGGAGGGGGATCTCCGACGCCGTCATAAAGCCTTCCTTATGTCGACAAACGATCTGAGGTTCATACATTTTAACATGAGAAGATATGTCGAACAAGTTTATCTCCTTCGACGATTAAAATATACCATGTCTTGGGATAGTGTTGAAAAAAAGAGGAATCATGTGAAAAGCCAGGAAACCCAACAACTTGCTGTAGGGATGAGTGGAAAGTGCGGGTTTGGGAGCTACCGCCCCCATTATGGCTTTTTCCTTAGAA
>DAOVFE010000247.1 GCA_030673085.1 Anaerolineales bacterium
AGGAAACGGGCGGCGATGTTGATAGCCTGGCGGTCAATTACTCCGTCTCTAGCCGAAACAAGAGTGTATCTCATCATTCGTTGGTTTCTCAATTCATCTAGTGCGCTCAGCCAGTTTTCGATCTCGGCTTCACCCATGAAAGGCGGCGTCGATGTGGATATTGCATCGCCGATGAAAGCCACGCTCATTTTAGGGATTAAGACCCACATTGATCCCGGCGTAGGACCAGGATGATGCTCGAATTCAATATCAAGCTCTTGGATATATAATTTCATGTTTGTCGAAAAAGTAAGATCGGGAATAGCATGACTAATGCCAGTGATGCGCTTGAAGCTATCCGCTTCTGCTCCGATGGGGTGGGCAGTCCCCTTATAGGTATCCGACCAGGCCGAGATTTGCTTGCGAGTTGCATCCTGGGCAATCAGGGGGATATCTATAAGCCTGGCGCCCAGCACTCGGTCTGGATGACTATCCATGAGTGCCATGTAGCGTGGCTGCCCATATTGCGAAACTGTATCCAGCCAAATCTTTATGTCTTCTTCCCAAATCGGACAATCAATCAGCAGTAAGCCATCATCGCTGACAATGGCGCCCAGATAAAGAGAAGGGTATTTATTTTCAATAAAAACACCAGGGACGATTTTGCGCATGAAAGCTCCCGTTCAACATAGTAGTATTTAGATAATTGACTGCACTGAAAAAAGCCCAAATGCGAAAAAGGCATTTTCCCAATGGCAGCTGCTTTTTTCAGTGGATTCATAACTGTATTATACCGGGAGCGTGAAGGAGAAGGTCGAGCCTTTGCCCGGCTCGCTTTTTATCTTAATCTTGCCCCCATGAGTTTCGACGACTAATCGGCAGAAAGCCAATCCTAGTCCAAGCCCCTTTGGCTTGCCCGGTCGACGCCGAAGGCGCGAGAATTTCTCGAAGATCACCGTTTGATTTCGCTTGGCAATACCTGGTCCATTATCCTTGACACTAACAAGGACGCTATCCTTTTCGCATCTTGCGACTAAGACGATGCGTCCTCCGCTGGGCGTATACTTGATAGCGTTGTCCAGCAGGTTAATCACTACCCGTCGGATCATGTCCACATCCATTTCCACAAGCGGCAACGGCTTTTTAGGTTTTTTAATAATGAGAGAGTGTTTCTTTGCGTCAGTCAGCGGGCGCATCTCCTCTACCGCTTCCCTGATTATCTGATCCAGAGCCCCGCGAGTTTTATTAAGCACCGCCTTTCCGCTTTCAAGCTGGTTAAGATCAAGGAACGAATCAACTAGTCGCGACAGGCGACGGCTTGAGCGCTCGGCAACCGAGATAACCGTCTTCACGTCTTCATTCATCTCGGGAAGAGCTGACTGGAGCACTTCGATACTGGAGATGATATTCCCAAGCGGCGAGCGCAGATCATGAAAGATCATCGATGTCAGGTCGGAACGCATTTGATCAAGCTCGATACGCTCAGAGATATCACGCAGGATCCACTGCAGAACTGGCTCGGGGCCGATATCGATCCGCTTGATATAGGTTCCTACTGGCGCTTCACTCCTATCGGAGCGAATTATTCTGCAGTTGTAAGAGAAAGTTTGTCCGGCTTCTAACTCAGATAAGTCCTTTTTGGGGGCTTCCGGCACATACACCTGCAGGCTGGGTATGGATTTTCCTAGCAAATCTTCTAGCGAGCTGTCAATGAAATCAAGTGCAGGCTGATTGGCGTCCGTAATTATTCCACTGAGATCGGTGATCAGAATTGGGTCAATATTACCCTCGAATAGACCGGCATAGCGCCGTTGAGCAGCTTGTGTGCTTGCGAATAATTGAGCATGAGCAATGGCCGTGCCGGCCAATCCTGCAATCCCTTGTATCAAATCCAACTCGCCAGGTATAAAACGGCCGCGTTTTGGATTGATTGCTTCAAGTGCGCCAATTGCTTTGCCATGAACTAGGATTGGAGCACATGCCACAGTCTTAGTCTCAAATCCGGTCTGCTTATCGATTTCATTGTAGAAGCGCGAATCAGCTTTCACGTCCGGGATTAGTGCTGCTTTGCCCTTTTTAGTTACCCATCCGGCAATCCCCGTTCCGAGTGCGATCCGGATGCCAACTAAATTTTCTGAGCCCTCTCCGCTTGATGCCCTGAAGACAAGCTCGTCTGATTGCCCGTCAAGCAGAGCAAGTGATGCTGCGGCCACATCAAGGGATCGCATGGTTTGCTCTATGATTCGTTGGAGGACTTCATCTAGGTCTAGGCTGGCTGTAACAACCCGAGCGGCATTTGCCAGCGCTTCCATGGCGTGCGTCTGTCGCTGGCTGTCGGCGAATAGCTGTGCATTGGCTACAGCCATACCGGCCTGGTCGGCAATAGCCCTTAGCAGCGAAAGGTGGGATTGATTGAAATATCCTTCTTGGGGATGGGCCAGTGTTAGCACTCCAGCTACTCGTTCCCCGGCAATCAAAGGTACACTAACTGCAGAACGGGGAGCGTCATCGATGTAATTGTCGATGCGGCGCAGCCAGCGCGGGTCTTCGTGTGTATTGAGGAGTAAAACAGCTTCGCGATGTCTAAAAACCCAACCCGCGAGGCCATTCTCGTAAGTGTCGGCGAGCTGTTTAGCGGTTCCATTAATTACTTCGCCGCCATAGGCGAGAGACCCTTCAACTACGCGGCCCTGTTCATCAAGTACCAGAATGCTTCCGCTGAATGCCCCCACATTCTCGATGGTTAATTCAAGCATCCGTGAAAGAAGGGCTCGTAAATCGAGCTGGGATCCTAATTGGCGGCTAATCGAGTATAGCAACTCAAGCGATGTGCGATCACGATCGTCGATTGCCGGCTTGATGGTCTTCATAGAATGTCTCAATCCGCTGCCCCAATGACCAAGGCCGTTATCTCATGCCGGGTTGCTCTGCAGGTTGCCGCTTTCGAGTACCCAGGCAAAGTTGCCGAGCTATCGCGGCTGGCCGATTCCTTTTTCCGCTAAGCCGGTTCTTCATGGGCCGGGATGATCTTCTCATGAATAATGACGATTCTGATGTCCCCCCTTTCCCGATCCAGCCTCGACTATCGGCGAGGTCAATCCGTACCATCGTCGGGCACGAAGTGTTTAAACGGCAGGCAATTTATATCCAGTCAAACTGCCTATTAGATGACATAAAATAGGCAAACCCATGCGGTTTTATCAATTGCAGTATAGCACAGCCGCCAATCAGGGCAACCTTCATTTCTATGTATAAAAGCGGCCTGACTAGTATAGAATAAAGACTAGCAGCATAGCAAGCTACTTAAATCGCGCATAGAATCCAAAATCAGGTAAGAGTTACTAGATTATTTCTGTTGAGAAGACCCTGCATTAATACGTAAGCATGCCTGATCGCTGCCGGCGATGCGGCATAATGGTTATCATTAAATGGAGAATACAGCGATAGATTTGTTGTACTTGATTCTAGGAAGCGCCGGCCAGGACTCAGGAGCATCAAGTTCCCGGGAGGGCTTTTTCATCAAAACAACCGTGCAGCCAGAATCCCTACACATTGGGCGATGAACACTGACGTTCGCTTGCTGCGGCGCTCTTCACCGGTAGACGAATATTCTTTCAGCGGCCTTAGTATGATAAGATTACACTGAAAAAAGCCCAAATG
>DAOVFE010000407.1 GCA_030673085.1 Anaerolineales bacterium
CGGATATTCATCAGCCGCTGCTCCGCTCCATCATTGCCGTATAGGATTATAAGCAGGAGGCTCACTTCAACCATCACAATGAGGAATATTGCGATTAACAGACCTCCTCCGCAGCGGCCGATAAAACCTTCTGTCTTACCGCCGGATCCACGGCCGCTTGCCACAGTCCCCCTAGGGGGGACGACCAGGGGGGATTAAAATGGCTAAGCCACAAGGCGGGATTTTGGCTTATCGAATAAACGACAAAACCCGCACCCGAAGGGGCAAAATTCCGCAATGCCCTGTAGCTTGCTGCGGGGATAGGAATTTTGAGGGTTTTGTCATTTACTCAATACTCAAAAATTGATATATAGTATAGGATAGATCGATATTCTTTAACATGCGGCTATTATTGATCGTGCCCAACAAGTCACCTAATCGAATAACCGCAATAAAAGGCTTGGTCATCAACCAGGAGCGCCGTCCACTGAACGAAATTTGGCATATGAAAAACTTGCTCTTTAACGCTTCAGGATATACTATCTCGCTATGGTAAGCGCTGATTCGTTCAGAGAACGATGCCTGAAAAATATGAGCGCTATTTGCTACATAAGCCGGCGCGCATTTCGAACCTGTAATATTACAGCAACGCCATATTGCGGGGGAATATTTCTGCAAACTCCAGCCCAACTAGACCTTGAAAAAAGACCCATTCAAGATGGGATTCCATTAGCATTGTTGTTTCGCGAAATTCCATGTTTGGGGAGGCACTTTGCTTTGCGGGACTATGCCGGCTTGGTCGACCCCTCTCAACAATGGGATAAGATTTTTCTTCTCCCCAGCGCAAGCGATCAATCTTCGTCGGTCCGCCAAAAATACATGATGCCTTCAAGCTCATTTTCTAAACCACTCAGGAGTGCAATGTGGCCATTAAATGCTTGATTAAAACAAGTCAATATGCCGATTCCGTCACCCTCATGACCATTGCCCACGAATTAAAAGGACTTTCGGGCATTAAGGATGCGGCACTTGTAATGGGAACCGAAGCCAATAAAGGCCTATTGATTCAGGCAGAACTGCTGACGCCCGAAGCGCAGGGAGCAAGTGCAAATGATTTGATCCTTGCAATAAAAGGGGATAGCGAGTTCCTTGACCAGGCCCTTGACACCGCCACAAAGATGCTATCGAAAGGGATAATGGCATCCGAAACGATCGGCCAACAAAGGCCTCGATCACAACGCACTGCTTTCAAATCCCGGCCGAACGCCAACCTTGTAGTCATCTCGGTCGCCGGCCGGTACGCTGCAAACGAGGCCTGGACCGCGCTCCGAAAGGGTTTACACGTCCTTCTTTTCAGTGATAACGTCTCCCTTGCCGACGAGGTCGCTCTAAAGCGCTATGCAGTCGAGCATGAGCTTCTGATGATGGGTCCCGGCGCGGGCACAGCCATCATTAATGGCCTGGCGCTTGGCTTTGCAAACATTGTTCCGCGCGGGCCGGTGGGTATTATCTCAGCAGCCGGAACAGGGCTGCAAGAAGTTAGCAGCCTGCTCGCCAGGCTCGGTGTAGGTATCTCGCAAGCAATAGGAGTAGGCGGACGCGACCTATCCGATGAAGTCGGCGGATTAATGGCGCTTCACGCTCTGGAAGCCCTGAAAGCTGATACAGAAACCAAGGTCATCGTGGCCATTTCCAAGCTCCCCTCTCCGGCAATAGCCAAGAAGGTTCTGAAGAAGCTAGGAGAGGCTGATAAGCCGGCGGTGGTGATCTTCATGGGAGCCGAACCTATCGCTGCGCATCCCGCCTCTCCAACGGGCAAGCGCCCGATACTTATGGCGAGCACCCTAGAGGAAGCAGCTCTGAAGGCAGCAGCGTTGGCCCAGGGGACCGAACTTGAAATGATTGAAGTGCGATTAGCACGCCAGAAGATCGAACTTCAGCGCCAGGCCCAAGACCTGAAGTTGATACTCAAACCAGACCAAATGTATCTGCGAGGACTTTTCAGCGGCGGCACGCTCTGCGAGGAGGCGATGCAGATTTGGAGCGATCGTTTAGGTCCAATTTGGTCCAATCGGCCGCTGAAGCCGGAA
>DAOVFE010000364.1 GCA_030673085.1 Anaerolineales bacterium
CGTAGGAATGGAAGGGATGAGTCAGACGCGGCTTTTTTCCCATGGCTCTATAGTGGGTTGGATATTCCGAGGATGCCTCAAGGAGGAGTGGGTCAGAATCGAATGCAAGTGTAGTCTCGATAATCTTCTTTTTAGTCATAAATGCTTCCTCGTCAGGGAATAATAAGTTAAACAACTCAGGCGCTTATGGAAGGATCAACTTATGATTTTATTGCTAATGATACGATCCGCGATTATGAGCAATGGCAGATATGCAGCGAAGATTCCTATCATATAGGAGTCTGTTGCATAACTGCTCAACTCCGGCAAAGAGCGGGAAACTGTCCCAAAATAATAGAGAAATTCAGGCTTAAGTGGGGCGATAGTGATAATATTATGCCATTGTTTTGTTCCAAGTGTGATAAAAAAATATCCTTTACGAGTTATGCAACAGGCCCATAGAGGAATATTTTTGCTGCGAACAACGTCAAAGAGAACACAGCCGAATCCATGCTTTCCGAGAGACATTTAGCTTGGCTGCCTAGTCGCCTGCTTAGAAAGTATGGGTGAGGGAAAGGCATGCTATTTCATAGAACTTATGCTATTCTTTGTGGCGGTTTAAATATAGTCCATGGATCCGTCCGGCCTTTCTTCGGCTTATGCTCACAGCGTCAAGGATCGGAGCTTCTGCATCAGTCGAAGTGAGAGCCTGAAGATCGGAGGACTACGCAAGCTTTGGCGCTTCATTACTCCTGTTGAATGATTGGATTGGAGATTACGAAAATGATTAAAAAATATCAGGAATATTTCGATGCGATGCTAGAGATCATAGAAGAAATCCGAACAACCCAGGGGAAAGAGATAGAAATAGCAGCAGAGATTGCCAGCGATGCCATTGCACAAGGAGGTATTATTCACACGTTTGGCACTGGCCATTCACATTGTATATCGGAGGATATTAGCTGTCGGGGCGGCACGCTAGCCCCCATTCATGCCATTCTTGAGCCTAGCATGACCGGCAGTACAGAGATCATGAAGGCGTATCGAATGGAAAAACTCGAGGGTGCTGGTGCGATCATTGTCGAATATCATCGAGTACTGCCGCCGGATGCCATTATTATCGTATCCAATTCTGGGAATAACGCGGCATCGGTCGACGTGGCTAGAGAAGCAAGAGCACGAGGAGTCAAAGTGATCGCTGTCTCCTCGGTTACTACTGCAAGGAGCCTGAAGCCATTACACTCCAGTGGGAAGATGCTGATCGACTTTGCGGATGTGGTCGTCGACAATTGTGGTCGTCTTGGGGATATTTGTCTGAATCTGGAGGGAATGAAACAAGGCTTAGGGGCGACCTCAACAGTCACCGGAGCATTCATCCTCCATTCTATCTGTGTGCAAGCAGCTGCCAACCTGCAAGAAAAGGGCATTGAGCCGCCGGTGTTTTGGAACGGCATGCTGGAAGGAAGTGCGGAACACAATCAGAAATATATCGACCGCTATTGGAATCGTATTCGTAATGCATGAGATTGCGGATAGCAGCAAAAATCGAGTTATGAAATATGTTATCATCCGGCTTTGAATGTTAAAAGCACTTAGGATACGTTATTATGGCTGAAGCCAGCATACGGGCGACAATCTTCGATCTGGATGGCGTCCTGGTTCAAAGCGAGCGGATTGCGTGGAAAACCTGGCGTGATTTTTTGGTGCTATATGGCAAGGAACTCCATAAAGATGATTACCGCCATTTAATTGGGACCGCGAGTTCTGCGGCGGTCATACGCGAATTTACGGATATTCCCATGTCGGCCGATGAAATCATGATCGATCACCGCCGGCGCATCATGGACCTGCTGGACACAGATCTGATAGTGACCGCTGGCGCGGGAAAGCTGCTGGAAGAGTTAAAACGCCGCGGTTACCTCTTAGGAGTTGCCTCTAATAGCGTGGGGATATATGTCGATCGAGTGCTGCAGATTGCGGGGATGCGCGCTTTCTTTGATTGCGTTGTCAGCAGAGATGATGTGGCGCAAGGGAAACCCGCACCGGACATCTATCTTGAGGCCGCAAGAAAGCTAAAGGTCCCGCCCAAGAGATGCCTGGCGATTGAAGATTCACCCATCGGTTTGCAGGCTGCGATTGCAGCCGACATGCGCTGTGTAGCGATTCCAAATCCGGATTTAGACGGTTTTGAGTTTCCCGGAGCGTACGCCCAGTTCGATACAATAGCCGAATTTCACACAGACCTGGATCGCTTGCTAGAGAATTAGAATTGGCAATTGGATCGGCCATTTAACTCTGATAGGGCTTATCACTGACAAAGCGGCTCTATTATTCGATTAGCCAGAATACCCCTCAGCTTGCTGAGGTCCCTAAGCTTGCTTAGGGGATGAATGGCCAGGGCCGTCGGCACTGCAGGGCGATAGTCATGAGCGACTATTTAAACACAACCCGCA
>DAOVFE010000083.1 GCA_030673085.1 Anaerolineales bacterium
ACTCAAATTTAAACTCAATTGGATACGCAGCTTAAACGACAATATAGCCAGCACGACCATGCTTTCGAGCCTGGCCGAATCGGAGGACGCATTCTTCAACCAGCGTCCCCCCTCTTTCAACAATGGGAAGATGAAACATCACCGAGGTGAGCGCAGACTATCGATCTATACTATACAAAATTCTTCGAATTAATTATCGGAGGCGAAATGCGTAAAGAAATTGTCCTTGTTACCGGAGCAAATGGCGAAGTCGGCCACGGGCTGATCCCGTATTTGAGCGAACATGGCAAGGTCCACATCGTAGCGATGGACATCCATCCCCTGGAAGAATCGCTTAAGAAATACTGTTACCATTTCATCCTTGGCGATATTCTCGATACGATAATGCTCGGGCGTTTAGTGTTTGAATACGACATCCACACAATCTACCATCTAGCCTCGATACTATCAACCCGGGCTGAATATAATCCCGAAGCGGCCCATCGCGTAAATGTAGAAGGAACATTAAACTTGCTTCGCCTGGCAGTAGAACAATCCCAATGGCAGAAAAGGCCGGTCAAATTCCTTTATCCAAGTTCAATCGCAGTATATGGATTGCCTAGCTTGGAGACTAAAGCGAAGGCAGGGCGAGTAAGCGAAACCGAATGGCTTAACCCAACAACTATGTATGGCTGCAACAAGCTCTACTGCGAGCATCTAGGCCGCTACCATGCCGTCTATTACAAGCAGTTAGTACGCAATAATGATGAGCCCTGCTGCATCGACTTCCGATGTGTGCGCTACCCTGGATTAATCAGCGCGGTCACTTTGCCAGCTGGGGGAACCAGTGATTATGGACCCGAAATGATCCACCATGCCGCCCAAGGCACGCCCTACAAATGCTTTGTGCGAAAAGAATCGCGGCTACCATTCATGGTTATGCCTGATGCCATCAAGGCCCTGGTAAAACTGGCCGAATCGCCGATTGATAGCCTTACACGGCATATCTACAACGTGACCAGCTTTAGCCTCAGCGCTGGCGATATTCTCGGCCTGGTGAAGGACGCCTTTCCGAAAGTGGAAGTAGATTTTGAGCCAGACAGGCCGCGGCAGCAAATCGTCGACAGCTGGCCCGCAGATATTGACGATACTGCCGCATGTCGAGATTGGAACTGGAAGCCGGATTACGATGTTAGCCGGTCCTTTAGCAAATATCTAATTCCCGGCATCACCCAGCGCTATATCGCCGGAGCCGAGTAGATCGGCTAAGTCTCTCTCGTCATTTAAATCAGCCATAATCTGGCGATGATGAGTGATATTCGCTAGCCAGCATTAAGCGATTTGCGCCTTGAGATAAGGGCCATAATGCCGCATGGATGGTCCTTCTCCATCAATCGAGCAGCTTTATCGATATATTTATTTTTCCTTACTGAACTAAAATTCACGCATTTGATAATCGTTGCTTCTATTGTCCCAAAGCCTGGCTTTAATCGTAATTTTTAATCTGTGTTCTGGACGGGTATCCTTGCCTTTGGCTCTGCTTTACTGCACAATGATAGTTAAAAAATCCGGACAAGATCTTCAAGACCTAAAGAGATACTCTTCAAGCGGCCAATCTTATAATTTCGAAGATTCAATTGTCATGCTGAACCGATCAAGAAGATCTCGCGAGTCCTGCAAATGGCGCCATTTTTTTTAATACCTGCCCATACGACTCATATAAGTAAATATGGAGACTGCATCCATGACCGAAAACAACCCGATTAACCAAGCTGCCCAATCCATAAAACGAGGCTTGCGACAGATCAGCGATCATTTTCACAGTGCCGATTATCTATTCCCGTTGATGCTCTTCGTCATTAATTTTATTCTTGTATTTCCATTATTTCTCCCAAATCTGAGCGATATTAATCCGTGGGATGAAGCTGCCTATATCAACTCTGGTCGCATGTTGCTCGATAATGGTCGTCTGCCCTCATTCGCCGGAAATCCGCTCGTCAATCTCTTCTATGCCCTAACCTACCTTCCCTTTAAGAATTCTCCCTTTTGGATGGTCCATAGTTGTTCGCTTGGACGGGTCCTGCTTTTCTCTCTTCTCTGGCTTAGCGCGTATTTAATCGCCAAGCAGCTCAGAGGCCATGCTCGCCCCTTCATTATGCTGGGATTCCTATTTGTAACCCCGCTTGCCATAGATACACTTCGGTTCCCCAGTGATCCCTTATTTACCTCATTGGCAGCCATAAGCCTAAGTCATCTTCTGCATTTCTATCGTGCCCGTGAGGTAAAGCAACTATGGCTGGCGTCGTTGTTTATGGGTCTGGCCGCTCTTGCCCGAAATGACGGCTTGGTCCTTTTTCTCATTCTATTTGTGTTCTGCATGATTTTAAGTCTGCGGACGAAGCGTTGGTGGCCCTCGCTCATTGCTACCACTGTTCCCTTTCTGACGCTTGTGGGCGGGTACGTGTTGATCTACGGCGCGCTCACTGGCAGCTTCAAGCTCGGCACGCAAGGGCGAACCTACGGCAACTTCGAATCAGGGCAACAGATTATCTATAGCGGTACTGGCGAGCTAAGCCCGGTGATCGAATCTAGATTGGAAGCTCGTCGCATATTTGGGACGCCGGAGGAGAATCAGTACTCTGTTTTCAAAGCCATTCGCCGCAATCCTCAGGTCTTCATGCAACGCGTGGCCGCAGTCACCAGAGCCCTTCCGCAAACACTTCTACACGCGTACGGAATCCGATTTGCTATATTATTTTTCTTACTCGCACTGCGGGGAATTATCGAGCTTCTCCGGCGAAGAGAGTTCCTCCTTCTCGCTATATTATGCCTGTGGCCGGCTTCTCTGCTGTCTGGTTTCGTTATTACCATCTTTCGAACCGGTCATTTGCAGTTCTACTTCTACATCGTCTTTGCTCTCGCCGCCATAGGCCTGACCGCTGTTCTATCGAACCTCGAGAATAGCACCGAGCGCTCCTTATGGACTCTCACTCTGTTGGGATTTACGCTCTATGGTTGCATGGCAAACAAGCTCGCGGTTTCGTACGGGACTATGTTATTCTTAGTAGGCCTTTGGACAATCTGGATTGTCCAGCTTTGTCATATCCGGCTCTCGCCGGCTTTCCCCCTGTTTATCCTTCTTTGCACGGGTATCATCATTCGAGGAAACTATCCCAGCCCCAAGATTCGAACATTAGGCATCGAACCTCAAGAGCAAGCGGTGGTATATATGCGGGAGAATTTAGAATCTATGCCCAGTATAGCTGCCGGCTCTCCGGGGATAGTGGAAGCAGCCAAGAAACGCTGTATTGTTCTTACATCAACGGATATCCCTAAAAATCGCTCTCCCGAAGAATTTCTCAAGTGGATGATTGGACAGGGGATTAAGGCCATATACGTGGATCATACACTTTACAATAGCAACCCGGCTTTATGGGATATGATCCAACCACAGACAGGGAAAAGACTGGAGCGGGTTTTCACTGCTGACAAGGGAAGTTTCCAGATTTTAATTGTCCAACAAGGTTCTTGAGGATATTAAATGGCATATTTATCTTTGGCTATAACCCGCGTAATAAGTGCGTTGCTCCATTTAATGCTGCTCATCTCGTTCCACCCAACGCTTAAGACCTTCTGGAGGATGGTATAAAGCTAATCGCGCCAAAAGCGCATCCGGATTGCTCTCGCTAATGAGCAGAGAACGATGCTCATCATAAATAAATCCTTCACCCCGCGCATGCTCAATCAGAGAAAGAAGCAAGTTGAAATAGCCCTTTGCATTCAGAACCCCCACTGGCCGGCTATGAATACCGAGTTGAGCCCAGGTGAGAATCTCGAATAACTCTTCAAACGTGCCAAATCCGCCGGGGAGAGCGATAAATGCGTCTGCAAGACTGGCCATAGCCGCCTTGCGTTCATGCATAGTTTCGACTACACGTAACTCCGTCAACCCCAAATGAGCCAGCGCTGGCGTGTCGAACCGCTTCGGGATGATCCCTACTACCTCTGCATCCGCGGCCAGCATCGCATCAGCCAATGCGCCCATCATTCCAGTGCGGCCTCCCCCAAATACTACCCCGATCTTACGCGCTGCCAGCGCCTGCCCCAGCGCTGTCGCCGCGCCTAAATAATCCGGAGCCACATGATCGCTCGATCCGCAATATACACAAACTCGCTTTAACTTGTTCACATTCTCGATCCTCTTTATGGCAATAAAATCGGAAAATCCGCCAGCACACGACGCACGCTGTCGCTTGCTGCGGGGTTCTTCACCTCAACTCAACCTCTCGGTTTAGAGAAGCTCGCACAATGTTACCTATCGAATCTAGCTCCGCACGCGAGGGTTTGCGTAGCGAAGCAGACGAGCGGCGAAAGCCGAAGCCATCACCACTATAGCGAGGAATTATGTGCAGATGAATATGGAACACGGATTGTCCGGCCACTGTTCCATCCGCTAGAAAAAGGTTAACCCCCTCACAACGCAGATCGGCTCGTCGCAAAGCCCGAGCAATTTGCTGCCCCACAATGAACATGTGCTTCCCAATCGCCCCATCCAGCTGAGCGAGATCGGGTATATGTTTATTTGGCGCAACCAACACATGGCCAGCATTAATCGGCTGGTTATCTAAAAACGCCGTCACCAAGTCATCCTTATAGATTAAACTCGATTCTGCTTGACCGGATATAATTTGGCAGAAGATGCAATCTGGGTCGAGTATCATCTCGTTCTCCCTGGCTTTAGCAAAGTATAATTGGAGGAAACGGCCCGATTCGAGCCGCAACCTAGCAAGTGTTCGATTGTACCATCTGAAGCTAAATCCATTATGCGGCAATCTGCCTATTTCCTGGTCGAATTTTATCTGAAGGGGATTATTCATAAGGAGAAGCCTTTGTAAGGGAAGAATCTGATACCGAGTTGAGTTTTTATTTTTCCTCTCTGTATCTACCACTCCTTCTTTCAGAAAATTCAGTTTCAAACATCCCCTTGACGACCACGGGCCAAAATGTGAGAATTCCCAAGTATTTAAACATAGGGTTCGAGGAGTATTATGATGAAGATTTTTCCCATCCTGATTCTGAATGCACGTCCGGCGGCAGGGAAAAGCGAGATCATTGATTATTTGAAGAAGGTACCATTAGAGGAGCGGATTGCCCGTTTCCACATTGGCCCACTGCAAATTATGGACGATTTTCCCATGTTATGGACCTGGTTTGAAGAAGACGATCTGCTTGAAAACATCTTTCACCGTCCTCGTCTTCATACAACGCCTGACGGCGATTTTATTTACCTTGATATGTGGCACCTGCTAATTCGGAGATTGTCGCTGGAATACAGCAAACAGCGCCGCGATCAAACCGAAGATCAAACCACTCTAATAGAATTCTCGCGCGGAGTACAACATGGCGGATACCAGGCTGCATATCAGCATCTTAGCGATGCAATTCTCAAGCAAGCTGCCTGTTTATACTTGCGAGTGCCTTTTGCGGAGTCTTTGCGTAAAAATCGTGCCCGCTACAATCCCGACCGGCCCGATAGCATCCTCGAACATGGACTTTCAGACGATAAGCTGGAACGTCTTTATCGGGATGATGATTGGGGTGATTTCACTACTTCCGATCCTGAGTTTCTAACAGTGCGGAACTATCGTGTTCCCTATGCCGTCTTTGAAAATGAAGATGACGTCACTACCGCCGGCGGAGAACTGTTGGGGTTGCGGGTTGAAAAAACCCTTCATTCTCTATGGCCCTGCTGGCTACAGAATAACTCGCAAAAATAGTATGAGTCCGCTGAAGCAAATAGCCATCATCAGAAAATGTGGGTAATACGAGCATGAAACGCCTTTCATTATCGCTTGCATTGAGTATCTTTCTCCTCCCAATTCTAACGACGGCAGCCGCCGCACAAGAACCAGTTGTGCACGCAGTTTTCTTCTATGGCCCGGAATGTCCCCATTGCCATCAGGTAATCACGGAGGTTTTCCCTCTTTTGTTCAATACATACGGCGGAGATAACATCGAGATAAACTACATGCCGCCGGAAAGTCCTGAAGATGAAGAACTGGAAAACAAGGCCGGACCCTCGATTATTGAGGTATCCTCCGCTCAGCTCCGGATCCTTTATGTCAATCTCTATTGGCCGATCGGGCGGGAGCTTTACGATAATTCGATGGAGATGTACGGCGGCTTCGATGGCGTCCCTCGTCTTATCGTGGGCGATACGGCGCTTATTGGCGGGGCGGATATCCCCGGACAGTTCCCTGGCATTATAGAAACCGGTCTTGCCGAAGGCGGGATCGCCTGGCCTGACCTGCCCCAGATCGATACGATTATAAACAAGCTAATTCCCCTTCCCACGCCAACCGCGCAGCCTTCAGAAGAGCCCGCCTCCGGGGTCACACAATCTCCCGAAAGCAGTCAAACCCTTATTCCAATAACCCCTACCACAACCCCTGAATCGATACCCCCGATCCCCGACCAGAACCTCACGGTCATCGATAGGATTAAACTCGACTTGACGGGCAACATCATCTCCATTCTGGTATTGCTCGGCATGGTCGCCAGTGTCATTTACGCTGGCGTATATATGTTTAGTAAGCCGAATCTGCAATCCGAATCTTGGAGACTCTGGAGCGTTCTGGCGCTCGGCGTATTGGGCATAGGCGTCGCCAGCTACCTCGCCCACATTGAAACCACTGGCTCGATGGCCGTATGTGGTCCCATCGGCGATTGCAATACCGTCAATCATAGCGAATATGTCCTTCTCTTCAACTTCCTCCCCATTGCCGTTTTCGGATTGATAGGTTATATCGCCATCCTTATCACCTGGATCATCGCGAAAACAAAATCCGGCATAATTTCGGATTTGGCCTTGTTAGCTATTCTGGCGATGACATGCTTTGGCACGATCTTCTCAATCTATCTAACCTTCCTCGAACCATTTGTAATCGGCGCAACCTGCGCCTGGTGCCTATCTTCAGCCATAGATATGACAGCTATGATGCTGATCTCACTGCCCCCCGGAATGGCGGCCTGGCATCGATTAAAAACGCAGTTAACCTGAATTTGAGTGAAATGAATTCCGGCTATTTTCTTTTTTCAGACCTTTATTAGCCAAACGAAGTCTAGCAATAGCTTTTGGGGGTAGAAAAAATATTTACCTTTATTCGACAGCGAATATTTAAACAAAACCCGTACCCGAAGGGGAAAAATTCGGCAATGGGGGCTGTCCCTAAGGACATCCTTAAAGGAATTTTGAGGGTTTTGTAATTTA
>DAOVFE010000403.1 GCA_030673085.1 Anaerolineales bacterium
GCTGCGGACGCCTATCTCGCTAAGTAATGTAACCGCCTCATCTAGATTATTTGCACGAACATACTGAAATTTCGCCATGGGTATCTCTATTGTGGTCTGGATTTACATAGCAACGCTTCTATTATAGATTCCGCCGCCGCAAGATTACGTCATCGATGCTCTATCACTACGAAACTCTGCCGGCAACTATTTCATGCCAATTCGCCTAATCCATAACATGACGGCACTGAAAAAAACCCAAATGCGAGATGCGAAATATTGAACTCAAGATAGCGAATCTTACTCGATCTATTTATTGTATGACAACTTGTGCCAGTATAGCACGCCATCCGAATCATTTCGAGTGATACTCAACATCTCTATCCTGGCTGTTTCCACCCTTGAGTCTATAAAAAACCAAATGCAAGTATATGAATAACATATAAGGGATTTATACTTTGCCATCACACCCATATGCCCTTTCTCTTCTGCCTACACTTATATCGGCCTGAGGTTTGATCCTGCTTCCGAGCTGACCGCTTCTTTACAATTTAGCGTATAATCGCAGTACAAATTCATATCAATAGAATAAATCTTACGGCTATTCGAGTCATGCCGAAGATCGTTTTTATCAAGCGGATAGGAGAAATGTATGGGCCACATTAAGCATGTTATCAAGCGAAGCGGCGCAATCGTCCCTTTTAATCCCGATCGGATCGCCAACGCCATCTATCGCGCCGTGGTTGCCGTTGGCGGGCGCGATCGAGCGCGGGCAGAGTGGCTATCGGGCGAAGTGGTCAAACTGCTTGAAGAGACCACTCCTAAAGGGCACAACCCTTCCATTGAGGAAATCCAGGATATCGTCGAAAAGGTCTTAATTGAGAATGGGCACTCTAAAGTCGCTAAAGCATACATCCTGTATCGGGACGAGAACAATCGTAGCCGGCAAGAGCATGCCAGGCGCTCCTCCAAACCATCTACCAATATCCCCTGGTCAAAGATATGGCACATCCTCGACTGGGCAGTCTCTCATAATTTGCATACCATTGAAGCCATGAATGATCGCATTGCCAATGGGGAATTCCCCGAAATTGTCCACGAATCAGAAACAGCCTATGAGCAAGAGATTGATAATGTTGTCTATATGATCAGCGAGCAGCGCGACGATCTGAAAATGGTCTTCATCAGCGGCCCTTCGTCCTCCGGTAAAACTACCACAACTACCAAACTGGGAGAACGCTTGAAGCGCATAGGACTCAAGCTGGTTGCGTTAAACGTCGACAATTACTTTTTCGACCTCGAAATGCATCCCAAGGATGAATTTGGAGACTACGACTTCGAGACGCCTCAGGCTCTCGACCTGCCGTTGATTAACCAGCACCTCAAAGAATTAGCCGACGGGCAGGAAGTGCTGATACCATTCTATGATTTCAAGACCGGCAAGCGGATTCTCGATCAGACGCCGATGAAACTCGCAGCCGATGAGATTTTGCTCATCGATAGCCTGCACGGCCTCTATCCCGATATGACCAAAGGCATCCCCGTTGAGAAGCAGTATAAGCTCTATTTGGAACCCCTTCTTCAGATGAAAGGGACGGATGACCGCTATATCCGCTGGACCGATTTGCGCTTGATTCGCCGCATGCTCCGCGACGCTGTCCATCGCGCCTATAATCCACAGCAAACGCTGGAACACTGGCACTACGTCCGCTCCAGCGAGCTTCGCAATATTATTCCCTACATCGACACAACCGATTACATCGTCAACACGGCGATGCCATATGAGATTGCACTCTATCGTCCGCGACTTCTAGACAAGTTTACTGAATGGAAAGAGAGCTATAAGGATGACCCGCTACGAGAAGATTCGCTCAATCGAGCGACTCGGGTCTACGGTTTTCTACAGGCGGTGACGCCGATTGAAGATGACTCTCCGGTGCCTGCCGGCTCCGTACTTCGCGAATTCATTGGCGGGAGCTGCTACACCTATTAATGGCGTCTACCTCTACGTCTATACAATCTTTCAGCAGAATAGAGGAGCTATATGCAGCGTGTGGGCGTTATCCACACGCTGCATATGCCATTCCCTTTCTTATTTTTGGGCTTTTTTCT